>NZ_JBSXNN010000061.1:0-39701 GCF_056857635.1 Vreelandella sp. L-15
TGTGTTAGGCCTGCCGCCAGCGTTCAATCTGAGCCATGATCAAACTCTTCAGTTTAAGATCAATGCGATCCTTACTCGCTGCCCGAAGGCAACAAAAGCGGATCAAACTTGGCTCAAGGTTCAAACGAATTTGAAAGATGCGAACATCTTTCTTGTGCGCTTGCCTTGATAATTGGTGATTTATCACCCTCATCGGCAAGCGCCCACATGAATTACCTGATCAAATTGTTAAAGAGCTTTTCGAAGGGCGTTGCCGTTCGATGTGGGCGTATTTTACGCATTTAAATCAGCGCGTCAACACTTTTTTCGCATTAGTACTCTGACCGAGAAAGCCTCACATAAAGACTTAACATTTGACCCAGCGCAACCTTCCAGAATCGGCCCTTTTTTAAGCTAATACTCACGTCACACCACCGCTAATTGTCGGCGTGTCGTTAAAAAAGAGCCAGATGAGAGAGGGAACTATGCGTAACAAATATGAAGTGATTTCAGCGCTCGGCGCCACTCTATTGCTTTCTGCTAGCGCAGCGCAGGCAAGCGATGGCCTAGATGATAAATTTTCAGCCGCATACCCTGATCAAGAAGACCCGATCAACGCTGATAATTTAGGACAGGCATTAGCCGCTTTCCAGCGAACGCTCAATACCCCGGATGCGCCCTTTGATCGCTATTTAAGAGGGGACATGGATGCGATTAGCGAACAAGCGAAAAACGGCATGGTAGCTTTTGTTGATAATGGCTGCATTGCCTGTCACCGCGGACCAAACTTTACCGACAGTCAGTTTCATGCCATTCAGGTGCCGGGGTCGACAGATTTGGGTCGCTACGTGGTGACCGGCGAAGAAAGAGACAAGTACCGCTTCCGCACCCCCACCTTGCGTAATGTCGGCGTCACTTACCCGTACATGAACAATGGTGCCACCGAAACGCTCGAAGAAGCCGTGGCCATTATGGGCCAGGAAATGCTGGGACGTGAGTTTGACGAACCCACCATTGATAACATCACGGCATTTCTGCACTCCCTGACAGGTGAAATGCCCGATTTCGAGGTGCCCGCTCTACCCTGATGCACTATGCCGCCGCCCATAGGGGCGGCAGCAGGCTGTATCAGGCTGCTTCCAGGCGCTTCAACAGTTCGGCGCGCCGCGCGTCGCTGACGAAGGCTTCTTCCATGGCATTGCGATTCAGCCATTTGAAGGTATCTTCTCCCCAGCCAAAGGCATCGGCACAGGCGATATGATTTTCGAGCAGCCCACCACCAAAATAGGCAGGATCGTCAGAGCTGATGGTGACCTTCAGCCCCGCTTCCAACAACGCCGGTAGCGGATGCTGATCCAATTGATCGACCACTTTCAGGCTGACATTGGAGAGCGGGCACACGGTCAGTACCGTCTGGGACTCCTTGAGACGCTGCACGACGTCTTCGCTTTCGAGACAGCGCACACCGTGGTCGATGCGCTGAACGTCCAACAGGTCCAGGGCTTGCGTAATGTAAGCGGCAGGCCCCTCCTCGCCCGCATGAGCCACACGCACCAGCCCAAGCTCCTTGGCGCGCGCAAACAGGGCCTGAAACTTCTCGGGCGGGTTGTCACGCTCGGCGCTGTCCAGGCCAATGGCATCCAGCATTTTCCAGTAGGGTGCCGCCTGCTCGAGAACGTGCAGTGCCTCGTCGGCTGGACGATCCCTCAGAAAGGCCATGATCATACCCACTGAAAGGTCTAGCTGGCTCTCGGCCTCCTGTTTGGCCCTGAGCAGTCCCGCCATGACCACCTCCAAAGGTACACCACGCTGCAGATGCGCCTGAGGGTCGAAGTGCATATCGATATGCAGCACGCCTTCCGAACGGGCACGCTTGAAATAATCCATGGCCAGGTCATAGAAGTCCTGTTCGCTGCGTAAGACGTTCATGCCCTGGTAATACAGATTCAGAAACCCTTGCAGGTCTTTGAAATCGTAAGCTGCCTTGGCCTCTTCGACCGTGGCATAGGGGAGTTCGATGCCATTACGGTCCGCCAGTTGGAACATCAGTTCCGGCTCGAGAGAACCTTCGATATGCAAGTGAAGCTCAGCCTTGGGAAGGTGTCGTAAAAAGTCGCTCATGGTCGCCGTCTACTTGCCGATTCGGTGAATATCAAAATGAAGTATCGTGAATTAACTTACCACCATCAAGCCGCCATTGATGAGCCAACCCCGGCACCAGGGCCGCATCATCCACTTGATGAACAAAGAAAATCGCCGTACGGCCTACCAACCAGGCGTCCAGCGAGGCCGCTACGTGCCGGGCCGTTGCCGCATCCACTCCCGCGAAGGGCTCATCCAGCAATACCACCGAGGGTGAGCGTAAAAAAAGCCTCGCCAACGCCACTCTGCGCGCCTGGCCGCCTGAAAGCTGCTGCCCTCTTTCTCCCACCTGAGCCGCCAACTGACGAGGCTGGCGCTTCGCCCAGTCCGAGAGAGCGACCTGGGCAAGCACCTGCCAAAGCTCTTCGTCTGTCGCGTCAGGCTTGGCGATCCGCAGGTTATCGGCCAGCGATCCATCGAACAGGTCTATTTGCTGGGGGAGGTACCCCATATGTGCTGCACTACTTTCGAGGGTAACGGCAGAGGGTGCATGCTCCGCCACCCACACGTCCCCTTCAGTGGGAGAGATGCGGCCCATGATCAAATTGGCCAGCGTCGATTTGCCCGAACCCGAAATACCCATGATGGCACCACGTTGACCGGCAGGCAGAGTCAGAGAAACCTGACATATCGCCCAGCCCGCCGCATCAGGATAACGGAACATGACCTCACGCAGTTGCAGAGCATGGCCACCCTCGCCATCCGGAAGCGAGTCCACACGCGTTTGCTCTTGTGTCGCCCGCAGAGCATTCAGCCGCTGGGCCGCCCCGTGGCTGGCGCCAAACCGCACAAAAGCGGCGGGCAGGCTGGCCAACACTTCATTGATACCAAACACGGCAATCACGCCCATGACCATGATGGGGCCCACCACGCGCTGCTCGGCCAGTGCCAGACTCCCCAGCCAGAGCACACCAATGATCAACAGCCCCGTTACCGCCATCAGTAGCGCATTTCCCAGCGCGGCCTTCACGGCCAACTGACGCTGGTTATCCAGCGCTTGCTGTTCGTGAGATCGTATTTTCCTGTGATACCAGTCACTGGTTCGGTAGCTCATCAGCTCAGCGGACGCCTGTACCTGATCCAACACCAGCCGCCGAAGCTCCTCCTGATCATCCACTTGCCGATGGCTGTTGGTGAAACCCAGCCTGGCAAAGCCCAGGGTGATGACCAGCCACAGCAGCGTCAATACACTGGCCACGACGGCTCCGACCAGCGGCAACCAGATAGCGATGAAACCTGCGACGATCCAGACACTCAACAAGGCCACTACTGGCGGCACCAGCAGGCGTAGATACAGGCTATCCAAGGCATCGATATCCGACGTCAGGCGACTCAACCACTCACCGACTCGCCGACGCCGCAACGATGCGTCATCCAGGCGCGTCAAGTCACCAAAGACGCGATAGCGTAAATCCGCCAGCAGCGTCAGCACGGTATTGTGGTTGTAGAGCCGCTCGGTATATCGAGCGACGGTGCGCAGCAAGGCAAAAAAACGAATGCCGCCGCCGGGCACATAAATATCCAGCGATGACGGCAACCCGGCAGCCAACGCAATGCCCGCCAGGGCACACGCCGCAATGAACCAGCCGGACAAACCCAGCAGGGCAAGGCCCGCCAGCAACGTTACCCATACCAGCAGCGCACCCACGAGGAAGCGCTGCCTGCGCCTTAACATGAGCGCCAGCCATGGGCTCAGGTCATTGTGCAGAAACTTCATGGCGCCACCTCGTGAAGCTGGCCGTCTCGACACACCCAGTGGCGAGTGGCAACGGCCATCACCGCAGGGTGATGTGTTGCCATGACTAACGTTCGCCCTTCCGCCGACCAGGCCAGCAGTGCGTCGATCACGCTCTTTTCCGTCGCCGAATCAAGGCTGGCCGTGGGCTCATCCAACAACACCAGCGGTGCCTGGCTGAGAAATACCCGAGCCAGGGTCAAGCGCTGCGCCTGACCTCCCGACAAGCCGACCCCGCGCTCCCCTACCACCGTCTCCAGGCCATGGGGCAAGGCAGCCAACAATTCACCCAGGCCTGCGTTTTCCAGGGCCTCCTGCATGGCAGCCGGTGTCGCATCAGGCGCCGCCAGGCGCAGGTTATCGGCCAACGAGCCTTGAATGATGCAGGGTGATTGATCCAGCCACGCCACTTGCTCGCCCTGGCGGACTCTGCAAGCGCCACGCAGAGGCGCCATGAAACCGGCCATCAGCGCCAGCAAGGAAGACTTGCCACTGCCTGACTCTCCGGTAATGACCACCACATCCGCCTGACGTATCGTGGCCGAGACACCCGTCAAGACCGCCGAGTGCCGACCATAGCCCACCTCGGCATCGACCAATTCAATCAATGCATCTGGTTCGGCGGGGGCGTCAAACCGAGTCGGCACCACGTCAGGCTCATCGAGGATGGTCACGATACTCTCTGCCGCCCCCAGCGCCGCAGCACGGTCGTGATAATGCTGCGAGAGGGTGCGCAAGGGCTGGAAGAACTCCGGAGCCAGAAGCAACACCGCCAGACCACTGAACAGGGTCAGCGAGGGGGAAGGACCGTAATCGATATAGCCCAACAGACCAAACCCCACGTACATGGCGACGACGGCAATGGCCACCGAGGCAAAAAACTCCAATACCGCAGACGAGAGAAATGCCAGCCTAAGCGTGCGCATACTCAGGCGGCGATACTGGTCGGTGGCATACCAGACGTCCTGCTGGGCAGCACGCGTATGACCAAACAGCTGCAGCGTCGTCATGCCGCGTACGCGGTCGACGAAATGCGCCGAGAGCCTGGCAACGGAAGCGAACTGCTCCTTGTTGAGACGCTCTGCCCCCATACCGACCAGCGCCATGAACAGCGGAATCAATGGCGCAGAGAGCAGCAGGAAGATGACCACCAGATAATCGAGCCAGCCTACCACCGCGGCAATCAGCAGTGGCAGCAATAGCACGATGCGCATTTGCGGGAGGAAGCGCGCGAAATAGCCATCGAGGGCTTCGATGTGCTCGACCGACTGGGTCGCCAGGGCACCGCTCTGCTGCCGCGTCATCCAGACCGGGCCTAGCGCGGCGACCTTGTTCAAGACCTGCTCCCGAGCATACTGACGGATGCGCAAGCTGGCAGTTGCACTCAACGACTCTTGCAGGGCAAGAAACAGTGAGCGCAACGCCACGGCGACCACCAGGCCGAGCAGCACGGGCACCAGCGTGACAGGTGAGCGGCCATGAACGACCAGTTGCTCAATCGACCACGCCAACCCGATCACCAGCAGGATTGTCTGAGCGCCGGACAGCACGCCGAAGCACGCTGCCAGCGCTAGCCGAGCACGCTCACGACGAGCCAGCGTGCTCAGCCAACGGCGCGGCGTCAACAAATTCGACTGGGCCGCAGGAGGGGCCATGAATCAGTGATACCCTTCGCCAACACGCACCTTGCCGCGGAAGACCCAGTAGGTCCAGGCGGTGTAGGTCAGGATGATCGGAATGACGAACAGCACACCGATCAGCAGGAACAGCTGAGATTCAGGGGCGGAGGCGGCATCCCACAGCGTGTAGTTCGGTGGCACGATGACGGGCCACTTGCTGACGATCAGTCCCAGGTAAGTGAACACGTAGATGCCGATGGTGGCCACGAAGGGAATGCCCTCGTCACGACGTTTCACGGAGCGATACACCATGAAGGCCGACAGCAGCGCCAATGCCGGGAACACCCAGATCAGCTGCAAATGACCGAACCAGCGCTCCCAGACCACCGGATTCACGAACGGTGTCCAGATGCTGATGATACCGAAGACGCCCAGTACCAGCGCCAACAGCAGCGGCGTGATCCTGTACGCCCACTCTTGAATATGGCCCTCGGATTTCAAGATCAGCCAAGTGGCTCCCAGCAACGCATAACCTGCCATCAGGCCGAAGCCGGTCAGTACCGAGAATGGCGTCAGCCAATCGAAAGCGCCACCTGCAAAGGCAAAGTTTTCGACATGAAACCCCTGAATGTAAGCACCGACCACCGCCCCTTGAGCGAAAGCGGCCACGCCGGAGCCCCAGCAGAAGGCGCGGTTCCACCAGCGACGATTGCGCCGGGACTTGAAGCGGAACTCGAAGGCCACACCCCGGAAAATAAGCCCCGCCAGCATCAAGAACACGCCAATATAGAGTGCGGGCAGGAAGACCGAATAGACCAGCGGGAAAGCCCCGAGCAAACCGGCCCCCGCCAGCACCAGCCACGTCTCGTTGCCGTCCCAGACCGGCGCCACGGAGTTCATCATCACATCCCGGGCGTCTTCGTCCGGGGCGAAGGGATACAGAATCCCAAGCCCCAGATCGAAACCGTCCATCAACACGTACATCATCAACCCGAACCCGATGATGCCTGCCCAGATTATCGTCAGATCAAACATTTCCATGTCTCAGTTCCTCACCGGGTCGACATCGTCATCAAAGGGAGTTTCCGTGGCCGACAGTGGACGCATGGGGCGTCTGAAATTGTCGCCTGCCGTTTCACGCTCTTCATTGGGCAGCATGCCGTTACGCACCACGCGGGTCAGATAGTAGATACCGGCATAGAACACCACCGCGTACACCAGCACGTAGCCCACCAGCGTAAACAGCGCCATGGGGCCGGTCAACGAAGGCGTAACGCCTTCCGCATGGGCCATCATGCCGTATACCAGCCATGGGGCACGTCCTGACTCGGTCACGATCCAACCAGCCAGCACGGCGACGAACGGCATGGGGATCATGTACACCAGCGTCTTGAGGAACCCGGTGTGCTGATGGAATTTGCCTTTGCGACGCAGCAACAGTCCTATCAGGGCGGTGGCAATCATCAACAGTCCGATCCCCACCATCACGCGGAACGCCCAGAAGACGATCCAGACCGGCGGCTGCTCTTCAGGAGCAAATTCATTCAGCCCCTGAATAACCCCATCCGTAGAGTGGGTCAGGATGAGGCTGGCAAGATTGGGGATGCCGATTTCAAAGCGATTGGTTTGCGCTTCCTGGTCCGGAATGGCGAACAGCAGCAACGGAACGTTGCCAGAGGTTTCCCAATGCCCCTCCATGGCCGCCACTTTAGCCGGCTGATGCTCCAGAGTATTCAAACCATGGAAGTCCCCCACGACCGCCTGGGCTGGCGCCAGAAACAGCAGCAACCAAAGGCACATGGAAAGCGCTCGACGGTTGGCTTCCGGGTCGCGACCACGCAGCAGGAACCAGGCACTCACACCGGCCACCACGAAGCCACCGGTCAGAAAGGATGCCATGGCCATGTGCGCGAAGCGGTAAGGAAAGGAGGGATTGAATATCGCTTCGGTCCAGGAAACCACGTGGAACCGATAGTCGATGAGTTCTACCCCTGCCGGCGTATGCATCCAGCTGTTGGCAGAAAGAATCCAGAACGACGAAATGAAAGTACCGATCGCCACCATGATGGCAGCAAACAGGTGCACCCCTTGTGGCACCTTGCCTCGGCCAAAGAGCAGGACACCGAGGAATGCCGCCTCAAGGAAGAAAGCAGTAACGACCTCGTAGCTGAGCACCGGCCCGAGGAAGTTGGAGGCCGCCTGGGAGAAGTTGCTCCAGTTGGTGCCAAACTGGAAAGACATGACGATCCCGGAGACGACGCCCATTCCGAAAACCACGGCAAACACCTTGGTCCAGAACAGTGCCAGGCGGTCCCAAGCGGGGTTGTTGGTCTTGAAGAACAGCCCATGAAGCAGCGCTATGTAAGACGCCAGCCCGATGGTGAAGACCGGAAAAATCGCATGAAACGATACAACGAAGGCGAACTGCATTCGCGATAGTACAAGGGGGTCGAGTTCCATCACACGCTCCTAAGACCTGGATTAAAATCCCATCAATGGGTGTCACAAGCTTAGTTGAGCCTTAATGGCGCTGCATTTTAGTTATAAGCACTAAGCTTATTCTTTACATGTGTTGTAGTTTAACGTTTCGACCGCCGTTATACAGCGATAGTTTGCCTGAAAAGCTGTGTCGCGTTGACGCATACTCCTCAGACAAACCACCATTTTTCGGTGCAATCGTTTAAGACATCACCACAATGCTGACCATATAGCCTGTGTAGGCGATAAAAATGGCGAAGAGAACACCGCCTTCAACGCGGTTGATACGCCGTGGGCGACCACGCCAAGAAAATGCGAAGAGCACCATCATAAGCGTCATAAAGGTCATGACACTCCAATCACGCACCAGCACCTCACGACCCGCTTCAATAGGTGCAATCACTCCCGCCAGCCCAACAACGGCCATACTATTAAACAGGTTAGAGCCCACCACGTTGCCCAGCACCATATCGTGCTCTTTACGCCGCAATGCGCTGATTGAAGAAGCCAGCTCCGGCAAAGAAGTACCTACGGCGACTACGGTTAAACCGATAATTAAATCACTGACTCCGAAAGCTACCGCGATCTCGACAGCTCCCCATACCAGCAGCCTCGAACTGGCAATCAACAGCACCAAGCCAATCAGCGTCCACATGATGGCCTTACCGCGCGACATCGGGTTGCTATCAAGACTTTCGGTCACTTCACCCAACAACGGATCATCCTCCTGACCTCGAGAACGAATAATGCTGATCGCAATAAATATGCCCAGCGCCACTAGCAGCACAATAGCTTCAGCACGGGAAATCCAACCGTCGAAAAGCATATAGCCGGTAAGCAGCATCACCGCTACCAACAGGGGCATTTCTTTACGGATAACACCTGAATGAACAGCTAACGGAGAGATAAGTGCGATAAAGCCCAAAACCAAACCAATATTGGCAATGTTGGAACCGTACGCATTCCCCACCGCCAGGCCTGGGTTGCCTTGCATCGCTGCCAGCACCGACACCATCATTTCCGGTGCAGAAGTACCAAAACCGATTACCAACATACCAATCAGCAGCGGCGACAGCCCCAGCCACCGCGAAGTTGCCGCAGCGCCATCAATAAATTTTTCTGCGCTCCAGATGAGCAGGACCAAGCCTACTACCACAGCAATAAAGGCAAGTAACATTTCAGTTCCTTGATGTCATAATGTTAGGCACTATCGCGGCTGCATCCTTGTCTAACTCTGGTATTTGGTCAAGTACTGTTTGCAAGTAGTTATCAGGTCACCTAGGTTGACACACACGATATACCATCGTATTGGTTCTAACCGTATTATGCACAGAGAGTTTGCTGTTGCCCCATTACGCCTTTATGAAACGGCCTTCGCTGCCGGTTAATACACCCCAGGTTGATTGCTCCCCCCCTGAAACTCGCACCCAGCGAAGGCGTTTGCGTGCGTGCCATGAATGTGACTGGGTATCTGCGCTCCCCCCCCTGAACTCTGGTGAAAAAGCCACCTGCCCTCGCTGCTCGCATGTGTTAGTGAAGCGCCACCGTTATCCTGCTCAGCGCAGTATGGCGCTAGCGTTAGCCTCATTGGTCGCATTAATAGTCGCGGTATCTTTTCCTTTTGTCAGTTTCAGCGTTAGCGGTGTTGGCAACCGCATTGATCTATCGCAGACCGCCACCACGCTGATTGCTTTCCACCAGCCGGTAGTAGCTATTGCGGTCATGATGACTATTGTCGTGCTGCCCGCCGTATATCTTGTAAGCGTCGTCTGGCTTCAGTTTGGCTTACTGCAGTCTCGCCCTATGCCTTTTAGCCGTGACATTGCCCGCTCCCTGGCACATCTAACCCCATGGATGATGGCCGATGTATTCATCATCGGCGCACTGGTAAGCTTAATTAAAGTTGCTGGCATGGCGCAGATTGAACTTGGCATCTCCTTTTGGGCATTCTGCTTGTTCGCCATACTGTTATTAATGACGGTGCAGTCCATTGACGCTGACTGGATGTGGTTCTCATTGGAAGGCGAACCCCTTGCTCCTGAAGGCACGCTCACTGGCACCACCGCTGCTAGCCAGCATGTCACTGGCTGCCCTACCTGCGGATTGATTAATCGCATTCAGCATGGAAAAGAACGCTGTGTTCGCTGCCATGAAAAACTGCATAAGCGCCTACCACATAGCTTACAGCGCACCTGGGCGCTTCTCTTTGCAGCTAGCATCATGTATATACCCGCCAACCTTTACCCCATCATGACCACTACCAGTTTAGGCAGCTCAGCACCCTCCACTATCGTTGGCGGCGTTGTTCAGCTCATTCAAATGGGGTCCTGGCCGGTGGCTGCGGTGATTTTTATCGCCAGTGTGATTGTGCCTGTTGGCAAACTGGTGGCACTCGCATGGCTATGCTTGATGATTAAGCGCAGCAACGAGCTCAACGCACAGAGCCGTACCCGCCTCTATCGATTAACTGAATTTATTGGACGCTGGTCAATGGTTGACGTATTTGTCGTGGCCATTTTGGTCGCCCTCATCCGCGCTGGGTCATTAATGTCGATTACACCAGGTCCTGCCGCGCTAGCTTTTGGTGCCGTCGTAGTGCTCACCATGCTGGCTGCCATGACATTTGACCCTCGCTTAATCTGGGATACCCACACTCCACGCCCTCTTCGCCGTAAAGCGGCCACCAAGGAACCTGTTGATGGCTAATGATCCAACGCCTCAGAATACCTCAAACGCTGAAAACAATGAGTTACATAAAGCCAAATCGTCGCCACAAACTCGGCTATCGCCTATTTGGATAGTTCCTTTGGTGGCCGTCATTATTGGGCTGTGGCTGGTTTATGATAACTACTCAAGCCGGGGCACCATGGTGACGCTGACCATGGACAGCGCAGAAGGTATTGAGGCGGGCAGTACGCTGATCCGCAGCCGCAATGTTGAGATTGGCCGCGTACAGAGCGTTCGTTTGTCTGATGACCTGTCTCACGCGGTGATGATGGCTCAAATTCAACCCGAAGCCGAAGCCATGCTCCGCGAAGACAGTCGCTTTTGGGTCGTTAAGCCACGCATAGGGCGCGAGGGGATCAGCGGCCTGGGCACGGTACTCTCGGGGGCTTATATACAGCTTGAGCCTGGGCAATCAGAGGAGCCTAAGCGGGAGTTTGAGGTAAGCGATCTCCCACCGGTCGCGCCTGCTGGGCAAGCAGGGTTACAAATTAGCCTTGTCAGCCAATTAGGCAATTCGCTGCGTGTTGGGGATCCCGTCTCTTATCAAGGTTACACGGTAGGGCGCGTAGAAGACGCTCGCTTCGATGCAGACACACGTACCATGCACCACCAAGTATTTATCGAAGAACCCTACGCCCAGCTCGTGACCGATAGCACCCGCTTCTGGACCGCTAGCGGAGTGGATTTCCGCCTAGATGCTGACGGCGTGCGGGTCAACGTAGAATCGCTGGAAGCTCTGCTGGGTGGCGGTGTCACCTTTGGTGTGCCTGAAGATCTTCCCATGGGTAAGCCGGTAGAAGCCAATACACGTTTTAACCTCTATGCTGATGAAGATACTGCCCGGGAAGGCACATTTAACCGCTATCTAGAGTATGTATTGCTTGTTGATGACACGGTTCGCGGGCTATCACGAGGCGCACCGGTCGAGTTTCGTGGCGTCCGAATTGGTACCGTGGCAGCAGTACCCTGGAATTTTACGGCGCCACAGCCCGATTCGCGGGCTCGTTTCGCCATCCCTGTGCTCATCCGCATCGAACCACAACGCTTAGGGATCGAAAACACCGATATCGACCTGGAGGAGTGGGATAACCGCTTTAAGCGCATGTTCGGCTTAGGCCTTCGGGCATCACTCAAGAATGGCAACCTGTTAACGGGTGCGCTGTTTGTGGACCTTAACTTCCGGCGTGACCTTGCCGACGAATACGTCGCGGAAGTTTTCTCCGAGCGGACCGTATTCCCGACAGTAGCGGGCGGTTTTGCACAGATTCAGGCTCAGGTGACTAGCCTGCTTGAAAAACTAAACGCCTTGGAAGTAGAACCTTTGATAGCCGGGCTGGACCGCAATCTGCAAGCTTCTGAAAGTGTACTGAACGAAGTGCGTGCAGTCAGCGCGTCTATCAATCAGTTGCTCAATGATCCAGAAACGCAAGCCATCGGGAGCAACCTCAACGGCACGCTGGAAGAGCTGCGCAGCACCCTTCAAGGGGTCTCGCCTTCATCGCCCGCCTATCAAGAGCTTACCGGCGCCATTGAGCGTTTGGATCGGCTGATGCGTGACCTACAACCGCTCACTCGGACGCTGAACGAGAACCCACGCGCGCTGCTGTTCGACAATTTAGAAACGCAGGACCCGATTCCTCGTGCTCCCCGTTAAGAAGGATTGAACGTCATGTTACGCCGATTACCGCTACTACTGCTGATCATCAGTTTGAGCTTGCTGCTTTCCGCCTGCGCTAGCAGTGTCTCTCCCCCTGCACGCTATATGCTTCCTGCCAGCCCAGCAGTGAACGCACCGGCTAACGCCCAGGCCACACTGCAAGTGCGCACACCTCGACTAGCCCACTATTTAGACGTGGACGGGATTGTGATGCAGTTAGACGACATCACGTTAAACGAAGCGCGGGAGCACCAGTGGGCGGAGGGTATTGGGCGCCAGCTTGAACGCGCCTTACGGGCCGAATTGGCAGATCAGTTACCCAGCGTGCAAGTGGTACGAGCAGAAGGTAGCAGCCCTGGGGCGCTCACCCTGTCCATGGAAGTGGATCAATTCCAAGGCCGCTTTGACGGTGTCGCGGTAGCCAGCGGCCAGTGGCAGCTTCGAGATACCGATGGCGAGTTGCTCGCACTCAAAAGCTTCACTGCAGAAACCACTCTTGAACAGGATGGCTACCCTGCCCTGGTCCGTTCGTTGGGCGAAAGCTGGGAGAGTGTTGCTGCACAAATTGCTCAGCAGGTTCGACAAGGCGGCTACTTCTAAACCTTTATTGCAATCGCTAGGGGAACAGCATTGGTGTGAGACTTTCGTGCTACACTCTTTGCCAATAAATGACATCACTGTCAGCGCTACCCTGTCACCCCCTTGTTATGCCTGGTATGGCGTTACAAGACGTATAAATGCCCGTCGCGGCACAGCGTATTATCTGGCAAACTTCGCTGCCGCGACGGTGTACCATCCTCGCTTTTTGAACATTACGCCTAGCAACGCCGCCGAGCTAGTGGCGCCGATTGCTATGCGATTGCGGAGAACGCATGAGTTTTTCTGATCTTGGTCTGCATGACGATTTATTGCGCGCGGTAACTGCGCAGGGCTATACACAGCCTACGCCTATTCAACAACAGGCCATCCCCATCGTTCTTGAAGGTCGCGACCTTCTTGCCAGCGCACAAACCGGTACCGGCAAAACCGCTGGCTTTACGCTACCGATGCTACAGCGCTTGGCAAATGGCAAACGCCCTGGCAAACGCCAGGTTCGCGCACTGGTCCTCACACCCACCCGCGAACTGGCTGCACAAGTGGGGGAAAGCGTGGCTGCTTATGGGCAGCACCTCTCACTACGTTCACACATTATTTTTGGTGGCGTGGGCCAACAGCCCCAAGTCGACGCTTTAAGAGCCGGCCTGGACATTCTAGTAGCCACCCCTGGGCGCTTGCTTGATTTGCACCAGCAAGGGCATGTCGACCTCTCCGCCATTGAAATTCTGGTGTTAGATGAAGCCGACCGTATGCTAGACATGGGCTTTATCCACGATATCAAACGGCTATTGCGTCTGGTGCCGAAACAGCGCCAAAACCTGCTGTTTTCTGCCACTTTCTCTAACGAGATCCAAACGCTGGCCCAGCAACTGCTGAATAACCCTGCCCTCATCGAAGTGGCTCCACGCAACACCACGGCAGAAAAAATTGAGCAGGCCATCTACCGCGTTGATCGCGACAAAAAACGCGATCTATTGGCCCATCTGATCCAGCGCCACAACTGGTTCCAGGTGCTGGTGTTTACCCGCACCAAGCATGGCGCTAACCGGCTCGCTGAACAGCTCTCCAAGCAGGATATTCCCGCGATGGCGATCCATGGCAACAAAAGCCAAGGAGCACGTACTCGGGCGCTGGGTGCTTTCAAGAGCGGCGACCTACAAGTGCTGGTAGCCACCGATATTGCGGCACGCGGGCTAGATATTAATGAACTTCCTCACGTGGTGAATTTCGATCTGCCCAACGTGGCTGAAGACTATGTCCACCGTATTGGGCGCACAGGGCGCGCGGGTAGCAATGGCGAAGCGGTGTCTTTGGTGTGTGTCGATGAACACGGCCTACTCAAAAACATTGAGCGCCTGATTAATCAAACGCTGCCGAAACATATTGAGCCAGGCTTTGAGCCAGACCCCAATGCCAAGCCAGAACCGATCGAGAATGGCCGCCGCGGTCAGCGCCAGCCAAGGGCTAACCGCAAGCCTGGCGGCCAAGCTGCCAATGCTGGTGGCGAGCGCCGCCGTCGCACTCGCCGGTAGCCCGAACGCCCGGAATATGCGAAGGTAGCGCCTCGCTTATTCCGGCGTTTTTGCTGAATTAATTCATGGAGTGATTATGGCGTCTTCACAACTCATGGCAGATTATCGTCAATGGCTGACTTTTCAGCGTCAGGAGCAACTCAGCCGCGAGCATCAAGGTATTTCTCAGCGCCTAGAGGACGCCCGCGCCTCAGCTAATCAGGTCTTGCAGGCCTATCGCAGCATGGCTGAAAAAGCCTCAAACGAAGGTGCCTGTTATCGCACTCTGTTTTTACGCGAACGCGATAACGCCTCACTCCCCTGTGAAGGTTGGTTATTTGTACGGCGCGTACTAAGCGAAGGCAACAGCACCCGCGTTCGGGTCACACTATTGGAAACTTTTACCCTAGAAGATGGCATCATCGCGCCAGGTGATAAACCGGCACGCAAGCTAACGCTGGAAATTTACGACAAGCTTGATATCAATAAAGGCATGCATACCCAGGCACGTGTTGATTGCTTGGATACCACGCAAGATTATCACTTCATCACCTTGCTAGATGCGGTGCGAGGCGACCTTCGCCCCTACTTAAAATAAGCGCCGCTTCATGATCTCACGCCACGCTTGCCGATTCATTTTGCTGATGTTTATGGTGGGGCTAAATTTACGCCCTGCCATGTCCTCGGTCGCCCCCCTGCTAAGTCGGCTGCAAGAAAATGCGGGGCTTTCCGCCTCAGCGGCGGGCTTGCTAACCACGCTCCCCGTTCTTTTTCTTGGCTTAACCGCCCCCTTGGCACCAATGATTGGCAACCGTATAGGGAGTGAGCGTGCACTTAGTGCCGCATTACTCCTGCTGGCCAGCGGCTTGCTGTTACGGGTTTTGCCTTTTCCTGGATTGCTTTATCTAGGTACCGCCATGGCCGGTAGTGCTATTGGCTTGGCGGGCACGCTGTTACCCGCGCTAGTCAAGCGTGAGCTGCCTCAAAATGCGGATTTGCTCACCGGGCTCTACACCATGGCACTCTGCTTGGGGGGCGCTCTAGGCGCTGGGCTCAGCGTGCCGTTAATGCAGTGGCTGGGCAACTGGCAAGCCAGCCTAGTCAGTTGGTCACTGCTCGCACTAGCTACACTCATCGTATGGATCAGCTATGCACCATCTCCTGCGCCAAAACCAACGCTTAACCTGCCCACCGGCATCCCCCTCGTGTCGCTACTCAGGCAGCCGCTAACCTGGCAGGTGATGCTCTTTATGGGCATTCAATCTTCCATGGCATATATCGTTTTCGGCTGGCTGCCAACTCTTCTGATTGAGCGCGGATACAGCGAGGCAACCGCTGGCTGGACGATGGCCGTTTCCATTATGTGCCAACTGGTCTCAGCACTGAGTGCGCCTTGGATTGCGCGATTGCATCACGACCAGCGCCCGGCCCTACTGCTGGTATTGGTATGCACAGCCTTAGGGCTTGTCATGTTGTTAGCCGCTCCGTTGGCATGGCGATGGCCCGGTGCCGTGTTGCTGGGGCTTGGGCAGGGCGGAAGTTTTAGCCTTGCATTAAGCTTATTGGTACTGCGAACCGCAAACGAACGCCTTGCAGGCCAGCTTTCTGGCTTGGTGCAAGGGGGTGGCTATACCCTGGCCGCATTGGGGCCCTTTGGGGTTGGTCTGATGCTCCAAGCCGGTGCTACCACGCAGCATATTGCTTGGCTACTGATTGGATTGATCGGCGTTTGCTGCGGCTTTGCGTTCTTTGCGGGACGCAAACGGCAGCTTGATGACCAAAGCGGCCAACTACAGGTATATCACCGCTAACCACTTCTTAGCTTTCAACAGGATACAGCGATGAGCCAGGCTCCTCTCCTTGCAGATGCTCAAAGCAGCCAAGAGCGGTTGCTTGTGATTTACACCGGCGGCACGATCGGTATGCAGCCTCAGGCTAACGGGCTCTCACCTGCCGGTGATTTTCCTGAACGCTTGGCCAGAGCACTGAGCCAGCTGCCGTTGCGGGACCAACAAATGCTCCCTGCTTATGATGTCATCAGCTACTCACCTCTGATTGATTCCAGCGCGGCGACCCCAATGACATGGCAGCAGTTAGCCGCCGACATCGCCGAGCGCTTTACAGAGCATCGTGGTTTTGTGGTGATTCACGGCACCGACACGCTAAGTTGGACCGCCGCTAGCTTAGCCTACCAATTGCAGGGCTTAGATAGGCCTGTGGTGTTGACGGGTGCCATGGCTCCCCTAGAGGCTCCTAACAGCGATGCCTTACAAAATCTCTACGGCGCCCTACGATTTGCTACCCATCCCGAACTACAGGAAGTGGCCATTTATTTTGCCAACCGCCTGCTCAGAGGCACGCGCGCCATCAAACAGCACAGCGAGGCTGTCGAGGCGTTTTCCTCACCCATCTACCCACTGCTGGGCGAGCGCATCGGCGACGACTTTATTCTGTTCCCCAGCCGCGGCTTGTCTTACCAGCAGCGCGGGGCTCCGCGCTTTGAGCTGGTGGACTACCAGCCTGTCGCCAATGGCGAGGTGGTTCGCATTACCCTCTGGCCTGGCATAGCGCCCTGGCAATTAGAGGCGTGGCTTAGCCATCCAAACGTAAAAGGCGCGCTGCTACAGCTATGGGGCGCAGGCAATTTACCGGATAACCCCGCACTACTAGAGGTGATTGCCAAGGCGACCGGAGAAGGCAAACTCATCGCCGCCATCAGCCAATGCCCACAAGGGCGTGTACATATGGGGGCTTATGCAGCAGGGCACGGTCTCACCGATGCTGGGGTGTTATCCGGCGATGACATGACGCCCGAGGCCGCCTACACCAAACTGGTGCATATGTTAGCGCAACCAATTTCATTAGAGGATCAGAGGCGACGATTTTTAACAACGCTAGTGGGCGAACGTTAAATGATCTAGCCAGTACTACACTGGCATAGTGGTTTATTCCCGCTATGGTTAAACAATGTCCTTAACGTGTATTAACCACCCACTGGATAGGAAGCCACTTATGGATCAACCGGTACATCACTTTAGCGAACTATTTGAGCAGTTAGGATTACGCTCGGATGCTGAATCCATCGAACGCTTTATTCAGCGGCACTCACCGTTGCCCAAGGAGATGCCACTGGCAGACGCCCCCTGCTGGAATGAGGGCCAAGCTGATTTTCTAAAAGAAGCCGTGCAGGAAGATGCCGATTGGGCAGAAGTGGTCGATCATCTTGACGCCTCGATGCATAAACCTGTCTAACAACGCTCTCTTCAGCGCCGCCTATGGGCGGCGCTCAGCCATTTAAGCGCGATTCAACACGCTCAAGAATTTGCCGACTGACCTTTCCCACTAATGGTTTCGCCGCTTTGTTTACCGCTTTTTCCATTAAACGGTTGCGGATATCGTACTGCAGAGTCAGTGCTACTTCCGTCCCCTCAGGCACTTCGCGCAGCTGATAGCGACCCTGATTTTTCACCCCCTCCAACGACTCCCAAGCCAAGACATGGGGCGGCTCAATCTCAGTAACAGCAACATCAAATGCCCAATCCATCCCCACTGCTCTCACATGCCAGCGGTAACGGTTTTCACCCAAGCTGTCGATGGAATGGATAAGATCGGAATAATCGGCAAAATCCTCCACGCGGCGCAGAAGATCAAACACTCGCTCCGGAGACGCTTTGATGATTTCGCTATGTTCTATAGTGGCCATAAGTATCTTCCTAACGGCTAGAGCCAGTAGCTTAACATGGCAACCAGCCACCCACACACCGAATGAGAAGTACCTCAAGCGCGGCAGATGCTGGTCAGATTAATCGCTATTGCGTAAACTGCCCGCCTTCCGGACCGGACCCCGGAACACCGCCCTGCTGCTTGGGCAGGCACGACATAAATTCTCCGACCATGAGTACCCAGCATGTCATCCACTGCATCATCCGGCGCCCAGGCGCCATCCACCGTCGTCATCTACTCCGGCGGCATGGACTCCTATACCGTCCTTCACCGTGCGCTACGTGAGGGCCTCGCTGTCCATGCGCTATCCTTCGATTACGGTCAGCGCCACCGTCGTGAACTGGACGTTGCACGTCAGGTATGTGAGTCCTTGGCCATCCCTCATCAGGTCGTCGATATTCGCGCCATCCACGGGCTGATCGACAACTCGGCATTGACCAACGCTGCGTTGACCATGCCTCAAGGGGAGTACGATGCCGACTCGCTCCACAGCACCGTGGTGCCCAATCGCAACATGATTCTGCTGTCGTTGGCCATTGCCAAGGCAGTCAATATCGGTGCCAACCGCGTGGATTATGGCGCGCACGGCGGCGATCACATGCTTTACCCCGACTGCCGCCCGGCCTTCGTCGAAGCCATGAACGATGTAGCGCAGATTGCCAACTTCGAACCCGTCACCGTCCATGCCCCTTATCTGGCCTCCAGCAAAGCCGACATCCTGCGTGATGGGCTCGCCATGGGCCTGGATTACCGCCATACCTGGACCTGCTACGAAGGCCAGCAGCTCGCCTGCGGCCAGTGCGGTAGCTGTCGCGAGCGGTTGGCCGCCTTTGCGGCTAACCACAGCGTCGATCCTCTCGACTACGCCATCGACACTTCACAGGTGGCGCACTGATGTATCACGTTAAAGAAGCCTTCTACACCTTACAGGGTGAAGGCGCCCAGGCAGGTCGTGCCAGCGTGTTCTGCCGTTTTACAGGCTGTAATCTTTGGTCAGGCCGGGAAATAGATCGAGCGAACGCAAAATGTACCTTTTGCGACACCGACTTTAACGGTACCGACGGAGTTAATGGCGGCCGGTTTAACACAGCCCAGGCGCTGGCAGAACACATCAAAGCGCTGTGGCCTCAGGAAGCTAACAACGCCGTGCCATACGTGGTATTTACCGGCGGCGAACCGCTGCTACAGCTCGATACCGAGCTCATTGCCACGCTGCATAGCGAAGGCTTCGAAGTGGCAGTGGAAACCAACGGTACGGTGCCCGCTCCTGCGGGCATTGACTGGCTCTGCGTTAGCCC
Source organism: Vreelandella sp. L-15 (assembly GCF_056857635.1). Taxonomy (NCBI): domain Bacteria; kingdom Pseudomonadati; phylum Pseudomonadota; class Gammaproteobacteria; order Oceanospirillales; family Halomonadaceae; genus Vreelandella; species Vreelandella sp. L-15. The sequence continues at coordinate 19,467 of NZ_JBSXNN010000061.1, forward strand.
TAAGGGTAGCAACCCGCTAGCGATCACCCAAGGCGATGAGTTGAAACTGGTTTTCCCCCAGGCCGATGCGCCACCGGAGCAGTTTTCTCACCTCGCCTTTAGCCACTTCTTTTTACAGCCGATGGATCTCAGTGCCGTCGCTCAAAAGAGTATTGCCACCGACGGCGCAGCGACCGTTCAGGCCACCACCGCGTACTGCATGGCCAACCCACAGTGGCGGCTGTCACTGCAAACGCACAAAATCGCAGGATTCGAGTAATGGCGCTATTTGTTAATCATCTGACCCATATCGATGTCTCTCTTTGGTGCCCCACGAAAGGGTTGGTTGGCTGTAGCTGGCAAGTGGATGCTCAACTAGAGGGTGAACTAGGCGAGGACGGAATGCTGTTCGACTTCGGTGAAGTAAAGCCGTGGATCAAACGCACCCTGGATAGCGGACTGGACCACACCCTACTGGTGCCCACCCAAGCACCCGGTGTTGAGGTCCGCGAATGCGATGAAGGACTCTGCATTCGCACCACCACACCCTACGTGATGGAAGTTCGTGGACCGACAGAGGCATTTACCCTACTTCCCTGGGCATCGATCACTCTAGAACGGGTGACTCAGCACCTCAGCGCCCAACTCACCGAGCAGCGGCCAGCCAATGTTGAACGCGTGACGCTCACGCTAAGCGATGAGCTTATCAATGGTGCTGCCTATGGCTATAGCCATGGATTAAAACGTCATTCGGGTAACTGCCAGCGCATTGCCCACGGGCATCGCTCTCGCCTGCATATCTTCCAGGAACAACAGCGACAGCCGCAGTTGGAACAGCAATGGGGAGCGTGGCTGGATAATCGTTATCTTTTGGAAGAGGCAGATATAGCAGAGCATAGCGAGTCACAGCTCACCTGCCGCTATGAAGCAGCCCAAGGCAGCTTCTCAATCACCTTGCCATCTGAGCGCTGTAGCGTGCTGCCAAAGCCCACGACGGTAGAAAATATTGCCCTCTGGCTGGCCGATCAGATCGCCAAGCAAACGGGGATCGCCACTCACGTATACGCCTTTGAAGGAATCGACAAAGGCGCGACAGCACAAGCGAGCCCATGAGTGAGTTGATCACCAGTGACAGCAGCGCCACATGCCGAGCAGGCTGCGGCGCTTGCTGTATAGCTCCGTCTATTACATCGCCGATACCCGGAATGCCCGAGGGCAAACCGGCGGGGGTGCGCTGCGTTCAACTCGACGCCAACAACTTATGCACGCTGTTTGGCAGCCCGCTGCGCCCGATGGTGTGCGGGCAGTTCGATTATGACCCCACCGTGTGTGGCGAGCACCGCGATGAGGCGCTCGCCACGCTGTCGTGGCTAGAAGAGAGCACTCGCTAAACGTTTAAGCCTCGTTTTCAGCACTCAGCGAGTGGGGCAAACGGCGACCCAGTAGGCTAACCCAGCGCACCAGCACCGGTGCATCACTGTGGCTAACCTCGCTCAATAGGCGACGGAACGCCTCTTTTGCCTGCTGATCATGGGGTGAAATCCGCGTAAGCCAAAGCTCCAAGGCCGCTAACTCTTGATGGCGGTTGCCGTGTTCCCGTGACTGCACAATCGCCATTTCGGCAAGCGCCTTTACTTCACTGGCCGGGTGCCCCAGCAAGTCACGCACTCTGGCCAGTTGAGTCGCCAACTCGGGCAAAAAGAGCGTGGTGCGCTCTCGGGCAATCACCAAACATTGATCCAGATACTCCTCGGCGGCCTTTAACTCGCCAAGTTCAATACAGGCATCTGAGTACCAAAGGACGGGGCGCTGGAAACGATCTCGCCCATTCAGCTCAGCCATCTGGTCCAGACTATCTCTTAATTGAACTAAACCAGCGTGATCCCCCGCCATGGCCCTCTGCCAACCCAACACACCTTGGGCGGAGAGTTGCCACAGCTGAAGGTCCGGCGTGCCCGTCATGGCGGCCGCGCGCTCAGCATGGCGTGCCGCAAGATGCACATGCCCTAATTGGCGATAGAGCGCTGCGGCAAACATTAACGCCATGGCAAGCGTTCCCGGATGACCAATTTTCTCAGCAAGACGGATGGCTGACGAGACGTGACGCTCGGCGCGCTGATAGTCGCCACGTAAACAGAGTGCCCAGCCCTGGAAGCAGGCAGCTGTCACTTGCGGGTGATCCGAGAAGGGCAGCCACTCGATCATCATTTGCGCATTGAGCGGGTCGATTTCATCCAGGTGGTCATGGGCCTGCTGAATTCGTCCGGCCCAGTACTCACAGTGCGCCCGGGCATAGTCGGCCAAACGGCGATAGCGCGGGTCTTCCAGACGCTCGGCAATATCCGCCAAGGTAGAGGCAAGTGCAAACGCATCGGCATGGGCGTAGCGCTGGCTGCGGCCTACCCACAGCCCCCACTTGACTAGGAAAATTTGTTCTAAATCTTCCGGGTCGTCCGGCGAATCACCACCGGATTGACGCAGCAGCTCCCGGGCGCGCACAAAGCTTTCGTGGGCAGTGGGCGAGCCATGGCCTTCCAGCGCAAACGCTGCCTGCCCACGCACGGTAAGTAGGCTGACCTCACGCTCCACTTCATGGTCAACGTGGCGCAAACTGGCCAAACCGAAGTCGGCCATCCGCAGCGCCGTACGGTTCGCGCTCACCTTCAGCGCTTCACGGGCAGACAGTTCGAAATAGCGCGCGCCTCGAGCGTAGTGGCCGCTGCGGCGCAGATGGGTGGCGAAATCCCCCGGATGACGGCTGATCCACACAGGGAAACGCTCCTCAATCAGCGTAACGACCTGCTGGTGCAGCTTGACCCGTACATCCCGAGGGCAGGAGAGATAAGCCGCTTCTTGTAGTAGCTGATGGCTAAACTGGTACTCGTGCTCGCCGCTCTCTTTATCAACCGGCTCAATAATTTCCAGCAGGCGCATATGCTCTACGGCTTGAGAAATCCGCGCTTTATCCCAGCCACTGCATTCAGCCAGGAAGTCGAGGCGGAAGCGTTTGCCCAGCACCGCCGCAATATGGGCAATTTCCCGATCCCCTTCCAGCTGATCGATACGGCTGGCCAGCAGGCCAAGCAGCCCTTTGGGCAATTCATCGAACTGAACACTACGCCCTTCGCGACGATCCATATCCAGGCGACGGCAAATCTCCTGCATATAGAGCGGCACGCCATCGCATCGCTCAATAATTTGGTTACGCAGTCGAGGGCTTAAATGCATACGATAGCGGCGCGATAGCTGGGAGAGCAGCCGAGAGGACTGCAGCGCATCGAGCTTGCCGAGGGTAATTTGCTGATCCCAATGCAGCTTCACTGGTAGCGCTTCACGACCGTGATGACTGGCCACCAGCATGAAGGCCGTGTTGATGGGCAGTCGAGCTTGTAAACCGGCCAATACTTTGAAGGAGGGTTCGTCCAACCACTGTAGGTCATCAACCATCAAGACGAGAGTCTGGGTGCCAGCGCGCTGGTCGATCAGGCGGTGCAGCAGTTTCACAATCAACTCTACCGCTTCCCCGCTTTGGGTAAGCTGAGTAATTTCCTGAACGTCCCTGACCCCCAGCGCCTCTTCCAACAGCTGTTGGCGAGCATCGTCTAGCGCTGTATCACCCAACGATGCCTGCAACTCATGCAATGCTGCTTGAGTAGGCGTGGTGCCTAGATGCCACGCCAAGAGAGAACGGGCCACCCCGTAAGGCTCTAACACCGACAAGCGTGTGGTTGGCTGCCAACAGATAGCGGCGTCGCGGCTAAGTTCAAGCTGACGAAAACCAACCATCAGCGCCGATTTTCCCATGCCTGAGGCCCCCCGCACCAAGACACTTTGCCTTAAGCCGATACCCGCTCTTGCCAGCGCATCACGCAGCGTACGCAGAGACGTTTCGCGGCCGACCAGACTGGGCGGCAGCGCATCCCGGCCGCCTTCATTCTGGCCTAACACCAGCGCCCGCAAGCGCACTCGACCATCGCTTGCCATCAAGCGCGACACCAAGCGCGGCTGCAGGTCCAGTGCCGGGGGCATGTGCTGGCTGGCTTCTTGAGAAATCACTAGTTCACTACCTTCAGCAGCGCCCATTAGCTCAAGGGAGTCCTGTGTGACTTGGCCAAGCGGGTCAGCCAACTGGCGTTCAGGCAGATAGACCACACGGCCGCTATGTAACCCAGCCGCCAGCTCAAACGAAGGCGCTTCCCCTTCCCCACTCCAATGGCGCTGAGTTTCCTGCGGCAGCGCTTGGCGGCAGTGTTCATAGAGCGCTACCAGCTCGGCAAGCTGATGCGCAGGGCCGTGGGTGCCGAAACACGCCAGTCCCAAACCGCCGGTGGCCCCAGGCAGCCAGAAGCCACCTAAGTGATGGCACTGCTGCTCTAGCCAGCGCAATAGTTCCAGCTGAAGCGCTAGACAGTTACGAGTTGCCGCCCGGTCTTGCCAGTCGCCTTTCAGACGTAAGCGAATCGCCATGACCGACAGTTGGCGAAGCTCAATCTCATCTTCACGCAGCGGCTTACTATCGGCTGCCAGTGCACGAGAAAAAGCGCCCTGGGGCGACATGGCTCGCGGGTCGTGGTGGCCGTCCGACCAGTAGCTGGCCAACTGTAAGAAACCGGGCTCAGGCTGCTGGCCCGACAGCGCGAGCAACTGCAAATAGCTGTTGTACTGTTCATGAGCAGCGGCCATTTGATTTTTTTCGGCCAGTTGACGCACCAAACGTTCATGGAAAGGCCCATAGCCTGAAAAGCGGCTCACCAGGCCTTCCAGCATCTCGTCTGGCGTTTCGTCATGAGCCTCAAGCACTTGCTCGGCAAACCGGATCACCCGCTGACGCCACTCATTGCGCACCTGCACTAGCCAACGCTGAAATTCGCTGCAACTTGCCAACTGCAACTCTTCAATTAGATCGCCTTGGTAGCATGACATCACCTCCTCAAGGGTTTCTAAATCCTTGGGGCCTTCTAGCAACTGCTGCAGGTCATGTAGATCTACCTGCCAGTGGGCAGGTAAATGAAAGGCGATAGTCTGTCGCGATACGTTCAATACCTGATCGGCGTTATCACCCATGGACTGACGCAGGCAGTGCAACGCGTGGCGCAAGTTGGTACGACCTGACGAAAGCCCCTGGTCTGGCCAGAGCAGCTCAGCCAGTGCCGCACGATTGACCGGCTGGCGATGCAACAAAAGATACACCAACAGGGCCTTAACTTTGTCGTAATTGAAATGAGTGAGTACATCCTCCCCCTGGGTTAAGGAGAAGTGACCAAACAAGGTCAGCTGGTCTGTCTGTTGAGCATCGCGCATGATACACATCCCGCCTAACTAGCAGCGACTTAGGCGGGCACGCCGCTATGGAAACGAAACGCCGTATCCGGAGTCGTCATCAGCTCCGCTTCACGTGCGACAAAGAAGGCAATACGGTCATCAATCGGCTCAGCGGTCTGTTGACGCGCCAACAGCAGATAATCTTCAAAATGGCGCCCTTCTGACTTCACCAGCGTGCGGTAGAACTTCGCCAGTTCTTCGTCTAAGTAAGGGATAAGGCGGGCAAAGCGCTCACAGCTTCGTGCCTCAATTAATGCGCCAATAATCAGTACATCGATTAAGCGCTCAGGATCGTTACTGCGTAAATGTTTGCGCAGCCCCTCGGCATAGCGCGAGGCAGTGAGGTGATGATAGGCCACACCACGCTTTTCCATCAGGCCCACCACTTGTTCAAAGTGCAGCAGCTCTTCGCGGGCAAGCTGAGACATTTTGCTTAATAAAAGCGGCTGATCGACATAGCGGTAAAGCAAACTCATCGCGGTGGAAGCCGCCTTCTTCTCACACTGCGCATGGTCAATCAGCAGCGTTTCAGGATTGGCAAGCGCCCACTGCAACCACGCATCAGGCGTTGGGCAGGCAAGAAACTGATGCAGACTTTCTGGTAGCAAATCATCCGCTGAAAGGGAGTGATCTGCTGTTTTTAGTGCCATTAATCGTATAGACATAATACCGCTACCGAGCGTTTATCTCACTATTGTATAACATATAAACGCCGTTGGCGTTTGCTCCCTAGCTATCCGAAGGCCACTTATTTAATGGCGCCTCAATTCTCATATAGCATATTTCTAATATATAAGCCCAGCTTATTTGGCGCTCCGCACACCGCCTAAACCACTTCACTACGTTACTTAATAACGAATTAATCCGTATGCCTATGGTAACGCGGCATCACAATAATCACACCCGCGCTTACCTCAAAACACCCCTGCTGGTAAAAAACTTTCAGATTTTGGGCACATTAACTAAAAAAGCCGCAAGAAAGGAGCTCAATATCAGCGCCTCAGCATAAAGTACAAGCAGGCACTTAGCTTGGCTTCTTAACATTGTCGACAGTTTCCCGTAGAATCCCGCCCATCCACCAGACGCTGTTTGTCAAGCGTATGTCACGTGTCCGAACGCTTCACCCACCGTGCTAGTAGTCGTTCGGCACCACTGATTCATCACTACTAAGAAGATGAGAGGGCCCCAACGTGCTTGAAGCTTACCGCCAACATGTCGAGGAACGCGCCGCAGAGGGCGTCCCACCTAAGCCCCTAACCGCCGAGCAAGTCGCCGCCTTAATTGAGCTGCTCAAAGCGCCCCCGGCGGGTGAAGAGGAATTCATCCTTGACCTGATCACCAACCGCGTTCCGCCCGGTGTTGATGAGGCCGCCTACGTCAAAGCTGGCTTCTTGACGGCCATTGCCAAAGGGGAAGCGACCTCTCCGCTGATCGATAAAGTTCACGCGGTCAAACTGCTCGGCACCATGCAGGGCGGCTACAACATCTCCACCCTGGTCGAGCTGCTGGACGATGCCGAGCTCGCCAAGGAGGCCGGCGAACAGCTCAAGCACACCCTGCTGATGTTCGATGCCTTCCACGACGTGGAAGAGCGCGCCAAGGCCGGCAACACGGTGGCCAAGGACGTCATGCAGTCCTGGGCCGAGGCCGAGTGGTTCCTCTCCAAGCCAGCACTGGCCGAGAAGATCACTCTCACCGTCTTCAAGGTGCCGGGCGAGACCAACACCGACGACCTCTCCCCCGCGCCGGACGCCTGGTCGCGCCCCGACATTCCGCTGCATGCCAACGCCATGCTCAAGAACGAGCGCGAAGGCATCGTTCCTGAAGTGCCCGGCACCACCGGCCCGCTGAAGCAGATCGAGGAAGTGAAGGCCAAGGGCTTCCCGGTCGCCTACGTGGGCGACGTGGTCGGCACTGGCTCCTCGCGCAAGTCGGCCACCAACTCCGTGCTATGGTTCTTCGGCGACGACATCCCCTACGTGCCCAACAAGCGCGCCGGCGGTTTCTGCTTCGGCGGCAAGATCGCCCCGATCTTCTTCAACACCATGGAAGACGCCGGTGCCCTGCCCGTCGAGATGGATGTCTCCAAACTCGAGATGGGCGACGTGATCGACGTCTACCCCTATGAAGGCAAAGTGTGCAAGCACGGCACCGACGAGGTACTGACCACCTTCGAACTCAAGACCCAGGTGATCCTCGACGAGGTGCGCGCCGGTGGCCGTATCCCGCTGATCATCGGCCGTGGCCTGACCGGTAAAGCGCGCGAGTCGCTAGGCTTGGCGCCTTCAGACGTTTTCCGACTGCCCGATCAGCCGGCCGATACCGGCAAAGGCTTTACGCTAGCGCAGAAGATGGTGGGTAAGGCTTGCGGCATGGACGGCGTTCGTCCCGGCATGTACTGCGAACCGAAGATGACCACCGTAGGCTCCCAGGACACCACTGGCCCGATGACCCGCGACGAGCTGAAAGATCTTGCTTGTCTTGGTTTCCAAGCCGATCTGGTCATGCAGTCCTTCTGCCACACGGCGGCTTATCCGAAACCGGTTGACGTAGACACTCACCACACCCTGCCGGACTTCATCATGAACCGTGGCGGCGTTTCGCTGCGCCCCGGCGACGGTATCATCCACAGCTGGTTGAACCGCATGCTGCTGCCGGACACCGTGGGTACTGGCGGTGACTCCCACACCCGCTTCCCGCTGGGCATTTCGTTCCCTGCCGGTTCTGGCCTGGTGGCCTTCGCCGCTGCTACGGGCGTTATGCCGCTGGACATGCCGGAATCCGTTCTGGTGCGCTTCAAAGGCAAGCGCCAGCCGGGCGTCACCCTGCGCGACTTGGTTCACGCCATTCCGTTGTACGCCATCAAACAAGGCCTACTGACCGTCGAGAAATCCGGCAAGAAAAACGCCTTCTCTGGTCGCGTGCTGGAGATCGAAGGCCTGGAAGACCTCACCGTTGAGCAGGCATTTGAGCTTTCCGACGCGTCCGCTGAGCGTAGCGCCGCTGGCTGTACCATTACGCTGTCTGAAGAGAGCGTGACCGAGTACCTGAAATCCAACATCACGCTGCTGAAGTGGATGATTGCTAATGGCTACGGCGACGAGCGCACCATCAGCCGTCGTATCGAAGGCATGGAAGCGTGGCTGGCCAACCCGAGCCTAATGCGCGCCGACAAAGACGCCGAGTACGCCGAAGTCATCGAGATCGACCTCTCTGACATTAAAGAGCCGGTTCTTTGCGCCCCGAACGACCCGGATGACGCCCGCTTACTGTCTGATGTTGCCGGTGAGAAAATCGACGAGGTGTTTATCGGTTCGTGCATGACCAACATTGGTCACTTCCGCGCGGCAGGTAAATTGCTCGAAAAACAGCCTGCGGGCAGCCTGAAAACCCGCTTGTGGCTTGCGCCACCGACCAAAATGGATCAGCACCAGCTGACCGAAGAGGGTTACTACGGCATCTATGGCCGTGCAGGCGCCCGCATGGAAATGCCGGGATGTTCACTGTGTATGGGTAACCAGGCACGCGTTGCAGCGAAGAGCACTGTGGTGTCCACGTCTACACGTAACTTCCCGAACCGTCTGGGCGATGGTGCAAATGTTTACCTCGCCTCGGCAGAGCTAGCAGCGGTTGCTGCTGTAGAAGGTCGTCTGCCGACCGTTGATGAGTATCAGCGTTACATGGGTGAGTTTGACGCCATGGCAGGCGAGATCTATCGTTACATGAACTTCCACGAAATCGAGGAGTATCAAAAAATCGCCTCGAACGTGATTCCGGTAGCCCAAGAGGCTTAATCGCCAGTGGCACCGACCCATCGCCGATGCTCGCAACATCGCAGCCTGGGTAATCCCTCGCTGAGCCGATGACAGAACGCCCCTTCCTATTGAGGTTGGGGCGTTTTTTATGACGCTGTGAACATAGCGCTGTAACCATAGGAGTAACTCATGACAACGACAACCCAAGTGGTCACCCCCGATCTATGCGACGCTTACCCCGACGTAGAGGTGCTAGAGCCCCTCTTTGCTAACTTCGGTGGTGTCGACAGCTTTTATGGCCCAATTCGCACGGTAAAGTGCTTCGAAGATAACTCAATGGTCAAACAGGCTGTGGCGGAGCCTGGCGAAGGTGCCGTACTGGTTGTGGATGCCGGCGGCTCTCATCGCTGCGCGATGTTAGGCGATATGCTGGCAGAGCAGGCAGCGCAAAATGGTTGGGCAGGCGTATTGATGTACGGTTGCGTGAGAGATGTCGACATTTTGGCCACGCTTCCTTTAGGCGTGCAGGCACTCGGCAGCCACCCGCGTAAAAGCGAAAAGCGCGGCGAAGGCCAGCGGGATATCGCCGTAACGTTTGCGGGCGTTACTTTAAGAGTTGGCCAGTGGCTGTATGCTGATAATAACGGCATTATCATCGCCGAGCAGCCCTTAAAGCTCTCCTAATCCCGCTTGTCAAGGGTGGCAGTTAGTGCCACCCTGATGCTTCACTCTGACACTTTTGTGACTATGCAGCCGCTCACTCAATTAGGCAACGCCCTTCTTCGCACTCTCCGAGATCACCTCCGTCCGCTCATAGCTTATCACTTGCTGTTTACCCTACTGGCCTCTGCCTTATTGGTACCGGCCGTTGCCTGGGTATCGCAACGCTTTTTGGCACAGCTAAACCGCACGGTGGTCACCACGGATGCACTCTTAGCGCTGCTCTTCAGCCCATTAGGGCTATTGGTCATGCTGGTGGGCCTTGGCTTTACGTTTTTACTCATTTACTGGCAGCAGGCTGGCATGTTGCAAGTGGCTGTCCGGCCAAAAGATAACCATTACCGGCTAGCGTTCGAGGCGCTCTGGTTGAGCACACGACGGCTTCCCGCTCTGGCGGTGCTGGTGATTCTCCAGGTCGGGGCTCACCTATTGCTGCTTGCCCCTTTTATGATGGCGCTTACCTGGCTATACGATCTATGGCTTAGCGGTGTCGACCCCTACTATTTGCAGCGCATTCGCCCTCCTGTGCTGTGGTACTTTTTAGCTTGCGCGACACCGTTGGTGGTTATCTGGATGATCTTAGCAGCGTGGCTGTATCTGCGCTGGCTGCTGGCACTGCCACTAGTGTCGCTGGAATCTTGCTCACCGTATCAAGCACTCACGCGAAGCGTTTATTTAACACGTGGCTGGCACCGCTCTATTGGAGTGGCTGTGCTCACCCTGCTACTGATCATTATTAGCTTACCCATTATTACCACATGGCTGTTTGACACGCTGGTCACGCCCTTATTGTGGTGGCTACCAGAGCACAACACGGTGCTGATTCCAGCGATGCTGGCCTATTTAACCGGCTATGTGCTGGTAACACTCACCATCACTTTCCTTGGTATTGCTACTAACGCTCTGCTGTCCGCCTGCCTCTACTTACAGCTGGCCCATCATGAACCACGCCCTGCGCCGCCTTCCCACGATGCCCACCCTGGACGCATGGCATGGGCGATTGAACTTAGCGTGCTGCTGCTCGCAGGGCTACAGGCGTGGTGGATTCTTAACAGTTTTGAGATTCGCGATAACGTGGCCATCATCGCCCATCGCGGAAGCTCCATGGTGGCACCGGAAAACACCCTTGCTGCCGTGTCTCAAGCGCTGGAGGATGGCGCTGACGCCGTAGAGCTGGATGTTCGCCTGAGTGCCGATAATCAGGTCATGCTCTATCACGACCGAACGCTCGCCCGCCTCACCAGTGATCCTCGAGAATTTGGCGACCTCACCCGTAGCGAACTCAGCAAGTTTGATGTGGGTAGTTGGTTTGGCGACGCCTTTCAAGGGGAGCGCATAGCGGGGCTGGATGAAGCGTTGGCCGCCGTCCGCGGGCGCGCATCGCTGATGATCGATATGAAAGCCCTGCCGGGTCAAGAAGAGAGGCTGGCACAAGCAGTCATCGATGCACTGGGGCAGGAAAGCGACATACGCTATCGCTGCTGGGCCACCCAGCAAGAAGCACTAACAGCCGTGACGGCCTGCGGCTTTCCTAACGCGCTGATGGATATGCGTCTGGCGACCACGTCGCCTGCACTGGTGCGCTACATCAAGCAACAGGCCCCGGGGCTGCGTGTTACTCTGCTAGCACAGCTCATTCTTCCAGGCACCCTAGACCGACGCCAATTTGATGCATTAGGCCTGCGGCATAACCGCATTAGCGCCCAAGAGGTGCGCCTGGCGGCGCTTTTCGGTTACGAGATTCATGCCTGGACGGTCAACGATCGGGCGCGCATGTCGGCACTGATTGACCTCGGCGTTGATGCCATCATTACCGATTATCCTGATCGCTTGCACGCCTTAACAGAAGACCGCCGTGCGCTAAGCGACGGCGGTCTTCTGTTGGTCAAGCTACGCAACTGGTTACGTCAGTAACAGTCGGGGCGTCGTTTACTCACCCATCACGACGCCTTCCCGACGCGGGTCGGCACCACCAAACAGTGTGCCATCCTCCAATCGCCGAATCGCCTGAAGGCCGCTCGTGAGCTCACGTTCGCTCACGCTGTGACCCCGCTCACGCAGCGATTCGATGATCTCTTCAGGGAAGCGCCCCTCCTCTAAGTAAACATCACCACCCAACGTAATCGCATGGGGAAGACTCAGCGCTTCCTGAGCGTTCAACCCCCAATCGCGCATCGCTGCCAATGTCCGAGCAGTATAGTGGATGATCGCGGCGCCACCAGGGGAGCCGAGGCTCGCCACCAACGCACCGGTTTCCTGATCAAATACCAAGGTGGGGCTCATACTAGAGCGTGGCCGCTTACCAGGCTCCACTCGGTTAGCCACCGGCTGCCCGTCCACCTCAGGAGCAAAAGAGAAATCCGTCAGCTCGTTATTCAATAAATAGCCGCCAGGCAGGTCAGTGCCGCCATCCGCCAGAATACGCGAACCAAAGGCTTGCTCAATGGTGGTCGTCATCGCAATCGCATTGCCATCGGCATCCACAATGCTGATATGGCTGGTGCCATACTCAGGTTGCTCGGGCTGGCTGGCAAAGCTAACGGTCAATTCACCTGGATTGCCCGGTTCGGCGCTCTCACCCATGCTCTCTTCACCGATTAGCTCGCTGCGTTTACCAAGGTAGTCAGGCGCTAGCATGAGCGACCAGTCACCGCCCGGTGCCTCGACAAAGTCAGGGTCAGCGATGTAGCGGCCCCGGTCAGCAAACGCCAGCCGCGAGGCTTCTAGAAATTGATGCAGCCAGCCACTACTGGTCACGCCATTTTCCAGCGGCGCCTCCAACAGCGGTTGCTGGTCCAGCATACCGAGAATTTGCATGATCGTTAGATGGCCAGAAGAGGGAGGAGGAAACCCGCACACTTCCCACTGCTGCCAGGGGGTGCATAGCGGCTCACGCTCAAGAGATTGGTAACCACTGATGTCATCAAGCGAGATCTTACCGGGTCGAACCGGATGCGATTGCACCTGCTCAACGAGATCCTCCGCGACCTCACCTTCATAAAAGGCTGCGCTGCCCTCTTCTGCAATGCGACGCAAAATAGCGGCTAAGGCAGGATTTTTTAGTGTGGTGCCCACTTCCAGGGGCTCTCCATCGGCGGAGTAATAAAACGCTTGAGCCAGGTCGTTTTCGCGCAGATATTCGTCATTAGCCAGGCTGGTGTGCAGCCGCTGGCTCACCGCGAACCCCTCTTCCGCCAGTGTAATCGCGGGGGTAAAGAGTTCTTGCCAAGCCAACTGGCCGTGCTCAGCATGGGCCTGTTCCAACATACGCAAGGTACCGGGCACGCCCACCGACAACCCGCTGGCGACCGCTTCCATAAAAGGCAGCGGCTCGCCATCTTCCATAAACAGCTCGCCGGTTACGGCGGCAGGCGCCGTTTCACGGCCATCATAAGCCTGTACATCAGCACCATCAAAGTGCATCAAAAATGCGCCGCCACCAATCCCACTGGATTGCGGCTCCACCAGAGTTAATACCATTTGTACGGCGACCGCCGCATCAATGGCATTCCCCCCAGCCTTGAGCACCTGATAGCCCGCGTCGGTAGCCAGCGGGTTAGCCGCCGCCACCGCGAAGGAGTCTGCCGCCCATCCCGGCTTCTCCTCAAAGCCTGACCCTACTTCCGGTGTAATGGAGGGTGTTTCGTAACCAAACCCCCAACTCACCATTGGCACCAGCAGTAAACCAGTGAGTGAGAGTGCCCTTTTTGGCAGCATAACCTTTCTCCTTAAACCGTGTCTCAGACGTGAATCACCAAGGCGTAACCGCCTTTTGAGCGCTCAAGCAATAGCGTAGCCTATAAAACGACTGCGCCCGGCACAATGGCCAGGCGCAAAATAGCAAGCACGCTAATCAAGCTGAAGGAGGCTAAGCAATAGTTTCCCCCGCCAACATGAACCACGTTTCCAGCACTGCATCGGGGTTGAGTGACACGGAGTCAATGCCCTGCTCCATCAACCACTTGGCAAGATCCGGGTGGTCCGAAGGGCCTTGGCCGCAGATCCCCACGTACTTACCTTTCTCTTTACAGGCCTTAATAGCCATGGCCAGCAGCTTTTTCACCGCGGGGTTACGTTCGTCAAACAAGTGCGCCACGATGCCCGAGTCTCGATCCAAGCCCAGCGTTAACTGGGTAAGGTCATTCGAGCCAATGGAGAAGCCATCGAAATACTCGAGGAACTCGTCCGCCAATAGCGCGTTGGCAGGCAATTCACACATCATGATGACCTTCAAACCATCAGGGTGCTCATCACCGCCACGCTGCAAACCGTTAGCCGCTAGCAGATCGACTACTTCACGCGCTTCATCCGTGGTGCGCACAAACGGCACCATGATTTCGACGTTGGTCAGCCCCATGTCGTCACGCACACGTTTCAGCGCGCGACATTCGAGCTCGAAACAAGGACGAAATGCCTCGGAGATATAGCGAGAAGCCCCACGGAAACCCAGCATAGGGTTCTCTTCACCGGGCTCGTAGAGCTTACCGCCTATCAGGTTTTCATACTCGTTGGATTTGAAATCCGATAGACGGACAATCACACGCTGTGGATGGAAAGCTGCCGCTAGCGTAGAGATCCCTTCAACTAATTTATCGACGTAAAAGCTCACCGGGTCGGCGTAACCAGCAGTACGTAGATCGATCACCTGCTGAAGATCCGCAGGCAGCGTATCGTACTCAAGCAGCGCTTTCGGGTGCACACCAATCATGCGATTGATGATGAATTCAAGACGCGCCAAGCCAACGCCTGCATGGGGCAAACTAGCGAAACCGAAAGCGCGATCCGGGTTGCCCACGTTCATCATAATTTTAAACGGAATCTCCGGCATGGAATCAACGCTGGACACGTTGCAGTCAAAAGCCAGCAACCCTTCATAAACGTGGCCGGTATCCCCTTCCGCACACGAAACCGTAACGTCAATGCCTTCTTGTAGCTGCGTGGTCGCATCGCCACAGCCAACCACCGCAGGAATGCCCAATTCCCGGGCAATAATCGCCGCGTGGCAGGTACGCCCACCACGGTTAGTCACGATTGCCGAGGCGCGCTTCATGATGGGCTCCCAATCTGGGTCCGTCATGTCGGTGACCAAGATGTCGCCTTCTTGAATTTTGTCCATCTCGTCTGGGCTGAGGACAATCTTAACTGCCCCGCGGCCGATACGCTGGCCAATGGCACGGCCAGTAATCAGCGTGCGCCCTTTCTCACGCAGTTGGAAGCGCTCAAGCTTACCGCCCTCCTGCTGTGACACGACGGTTTCAGGGCGCGCTTGAACGATATAGAGCTTGCCGTCATCGCCATCCAATGCCCACTCAATATCCATCGGGCGCTGGTAGTGTTGCTCAATGGTCACTGCTTGACGAGCAAGATCCATCACCTGCTCATCGTTGATGCAGAAGCGGCCACGGTCTTTGAAAGGCACGTCAACGGTTTCAACAGATTTACCGGCGCTGGCATCTTGGCCGTAAACCATCTTGATCAACTTGGACCCTAACGTACGGCGCAGCACCGCCGGACGGCCGGCAGCCAGGGTGGGCTTGTGAACATAGAACTCGTCAGGATTGACGGCTCCCTGCACCACGGTTTCGCCCAGCCCCCAAGAGGCCGTGACAAAAACGGCATCACGGTAGCCAGATTCGGTATCCAGGGTAAACATAACGCCTGATGCGCCGGTTTCAGAGCGCACCATCTTTTGAACGCCCGCTGACAGCGCAACATTCTCGTGGGCGTAGCCACGATGCACACGGTAGGAGATGGCGCGATCGTTAAACAGCGAGGCAAACACTTCATGCACCGCATGTTTGATATTGGCAAAACCTTCAATGTTCAAGAAGGTTTCCTGCTGCCCAGCGAAGGAGGCATCGGGAAGGTCTTCCGCCGTGGCGGAGCTGCGCACGGCTACTTTGAGGCTTGGATGTTGCGTTTGGAGCTGTTCGTAGGCATCGCGAAGCGCGGCTTCAAAGCCAGGCGGCAGCGGTGTATCAATGATCCACTGACGAATCGTTTTTCCTGCCTCAGCCAGTGCTTTGACATCATCGACATCTAAACGAGCAAGCTTGTCATTAATGCGGTCGTTCAGACCTTCGTGAGAGAGAAACTCGCGGTATGCGTGAGCAGTGGTCGCGAAGCCGCCTGGCACCGTGACGCCTACACCCGATAAATTGGAAATCATTTCGCCAAGCGAAGCGTTTTTACCACCCACGCGTTCGACGTCTGCCATACCTAGCTGATCGAACCACAGAATGTACTCTTCCACGCAACCCCCTCGCTTTTAGACTTCGTTACGACCCGTTGGGACGACACTAATAGACGTTGTCACCCTAGCACTGCGGCAGCGTATTCGCCATTGGTCTAACAGCGAAGGGAGTGGAGGATTTTTACAACAAATACACAAAATTAGCGTTTTATGTAGTATCGACTAGGCGTTGTGCTCATCGTTTGCACAGCACACAATAGCTTATCTATGAACATGGCAGACTGGCGGATCAGGTTATGAAACGAACAGCTTTCTTTATTTCGGATGGCACCGGCATCACCGCAGAAAGCTTAGGGCGCAGTCTCTTAGCGCAGTTCAGTGATGTGGAGATCAATATGCTGACTAAACCGTATATTGATACGGTTGAAAAAGCACAGGCACTGGCACAGATTATCGAATCGACCGCCGTACGCGATGGCTGTAGACCGATTATCATTGATACGATTGTGGATCAACAGATTCGTAACGTTATCCGCCAAGCGTCGGGGTTTAAGGTCGATATTTTTTCGACGTTTCTAGAACCCCTTGAGCAGGAGCTGGAAACGCACTCTTCCTACAGCGTCGGCAGAACACACTCCATCGGTAGCGACGACGTATATATGGATCGCATCCACTCGGTTCACTTTGCACTCGATAACGACGATGGAGCACGCACCCACCAATACGACAAAGCCGATATTATTCTAGTGGGGGTTTCCCGCTGTGGTAAAACGCCGACCTCACTCTACTTGGCGCTGCAGTTCGGCATTCGCGCCGCGAACTATCCGCTCACCGAAGATGACCTGGATGAAGATGGCAGCTTGAAGCTACCCAAAGCGCTGGCACCTCATCGGCACAAGCTGTTTGGCCTTACCATTGATGCACGCCGACTCTCGGCCATTCGTAATGAACGCCGCCCCAATAGCCGCTATAGCTCGATGGATCAGTGCTTACAAGAAGTAGAGCAGGCAGAATCGCTGTACCGGGCAATGCATATTCCGTTTATTGATACGACGCGATTTTCAATAGAAGAGATCTCTACGCGCATGATTGCGGAAACCGGCCTAGCGAGGCGGTTCTCACCCCGCTAGGATTGCGCTAGCTTACATGCCCTTGGGAGCAAAAATTCCAGGGGCATTACGCCAGTAGCCTTTGTAGTCCATACCAAAACCAAACACGTAACGGTCGGCCACTTCTAGGCTGCAGTAATCTGCTTTTAATCCCGGAACGGCTTTGCGGTCGTGCTGCTTGTCGACCAACACTGCGGTAGTCACACTGGCCGCCTGGGCTTCTTTGCAGTATTCCAGAATGGCCGCTAGGGTTGCGCCTTCATCGAGGATGTCGTCAACAATCACTACATGTCGGCCCGCCATGGGAATTTCAGGCGATACGCGCCAGAAAAGCTCACCGCCGCGCAGCTCGTTGCGGTAACGGGTCGCATGTAAATAGTCCACTTCCAGCGGAAAACCAAGACGCGTCAGCAGATGCCCCGTGGTAATGAGCCCGCCATTCATAACGCAGTAAAACACCGGTAGCTTGTCGCCCAAGTCTCGCGTGATCTCTTCCGCCATGCGATCCAACGCTCGCTCAACCTGCTCTTGTGAAATCAGGCAGTCGGCGTTATCCATCAACTCACGCATAGAATCTAACGATTCAAGCGCTTCTTTATCCAACTTGGACATGCTACTTCTCCAAAAACATCTAATAAGAAAACGGTATAAAAATGGAATTAATTCGCTAGCGCTTCGAGCTTGGCATGCGTGCGGCGCCAACGGCCGAGTGCAGCCAGTGCATCCAGTTCAGGCCTAGCACGGCCGTAACGCAGCTTGGCAGGCCGTTTATTCACCACCCCTTGGCAGGCCTCTAGCACCTCAATGGCTGCCGCTCGGTCATTGCAGATCAGCAACATATCGCAGCCAGCGGCCAGCGCCGCTTTGGCACGCTCAGCCGGGCCGCCTGCCTCATGCGCCCCCGTCATGCTTAAATCATCGGAAAAAATACACCCTTTGAACCCCAATGATTCACGCAGCATGCCTAACCAGTTGGGTGAGAACCCTGCAGGGCGAGTATCAAACGCTGAATAAGTCACGTGGGCAGGCATGACACCGTTCAACACACCCGCTAACTCGCGAAACGGCACGAGGTCTCGGGCTTTCAGCTCGGCCAGAGGTCGCTCATCCACTGGCAGCGCAATATGGGAATCCGCCGCCACTCCGCCATGGCCAGGAAAATGCTTACCAACTGCCGCCATGCCAGCTTCATGCAAGCCTTCGATAAAGGCGCGCCCTAGTTGGGCGACATGCTCTGGATCGCTGCTGAAACTACGGTCGCCAATGACGCTGGAGATACCGCTCTCAACATCCAACACTGGCGCAAAACTCATATCCAACCCACAGGCGGCCATTTCCATCCCCAGCAGCCAGCCTGTGTCTTTGGCTAAGGTGAGCCCTGCTACTGGGTCGCTGGCATACAGATCGCCAATTCGCGCCATGGCGGGCAGGTTGGTCACCCCTTTTTTGATCCGCTGGACTCGACCGCCCTCTTGGTCAATACCTAGCAGTAGATCACCACGCACACGACGAATACTGCTGCAGAGCTGCCGCACTTGGTACGCATCTTCGACATTACGGGCGAACAGGATAACGCCGCCCACCGCAGGGTCTTTTAGCAATGTCTTTTCAGCGTTGGATAACTGCGGCCCTTCTAGGTCAAGCATGACCGGGCCAATGGGTTGCGTCATGGGGAGGATCCGACAAAAAGGGCGCCATTTTAGACTAACCGCTTAGCGTGTCAAAATTCTGGCAGGACGCCCGGAAGTGGGCTTAATGCAACCAAACCGGCGTACCGGGTTGGGCGTGTGCAAACAGGTAGTGTAAATCGTGATTTCGCAGGCGGATGCAGCCGTGAGAGGCAGCCACACCCATCGGTTGGTCTTCAGGCGTGCCGTGCAAATAAATGTAGCGCCGCTGGGAGTCCACGTCAGCGCCGCGGTTAACGCCGCGCTCCAGCCCGCAGAGCCACATAATGCGCGTTAGAATCCAGTCTCGCTCAGGGTAATTGGTCGCCAATTCAGGCGAAAATACTTCGCCAGTCCATCGGCGACCACGAAATACCGCATTATCAGGCAAGTCCTTGCCGATAGACGCACGGACATAGTGCCAGCCCAGCGGTGTTTGGCCGCTACCCTCTTGCTGCCCTACGCCAGCAACCCCAGTGGAGATCGCGCACTCATAGTTCACTTCCTTTCCCTGCCACCAGCGCAACCGCTGCCGCTGGGTGTCAATCTCCACCCAACCAGATTGGGAAGGCGGTAATTCAGCTAGCCTGGGCGTTGCCATGGTTTCCCTCTTCAACCGCAGCCGGTAGCGGCGCGTTCATCGCAGCAACAACGACTGGACGTAGCCGCCGCACAAGGTCACGCACCGTCACCTGCTCTTGATAATCCTTTGCAGCAATATCACGCAGGGCATCCAGTCCCGAGAGCGTAAATATCACTGTGCCTAGCATAAAGTGTAGCCGCCAAAAGCGCTCGGCGTCCGGCAGCTCAGGCGTGGCTTTACGCACCAGCTCGGTAAAACGGGTAAATACATCGCCATACTGCTGCTGAATGTAGCGACGCAGATGCCCTTGCGCCTGACTGTAGGCTAACCCTAGGAGCCGCATAAATACCTTCAGGCTATTACGTTCGGCGGGCACTGCCAGTACCGTAGTGGCCATGGTCTCTAACAGCACTTCTAGAGGAATAGGCTGGCCTTGATAGTGAGCTTCTAGCTCGTCCAGTGCGGTGTGAAAGCGCTCTGAAAATGGATCGAGATAGCGGGAAAACACCGCTTGAATTAGCGCTTTTTTGGAACCAAAGTGGTAGTTCACGGCCGCCAAATTAACCCGGGCCTTGCTGGTGATATTGCGCAGCGACGTCTCGGCAAAGCCTCGCTCTGCAAACAGTACCTCTGCAGTATCTAAAATACGCGTTACCGTATCCGATTGGGCCATAGCGCCCTCCAAAAAACAGGTGTTTTAAACATAGCTGAATACTATGTCATAACCCCTGCTGGCTCAATCTCTGGTAGTAAGCGTTAACTGGACACCTGAATCCGTGAAGCCGGCGCCGACACTTTCCCTATCACCGCCAGCGAGCACTTTTTGATCATTCGCCCCGTGCAAGTTGGCTTTCGCAAGCCCGTTATTGCCAAAACCCACCGTGCTGATCGGTGCTGACGGCCCGTT
>NZ_JBSXNN010000062.1:0-75301 GCF_056857635.1 Vreelandella sp. L-15
AGCGTTCGCCGCTGACAACAGTCAATCCAGCTTTGTCAAAGAAGAGCTGGCCCAGAGCGACCGCCCGGAACTCGGCGGTGCCAAGGTCGTCATCTCCGGTGGCCGTGGCATGGGTAACGGCGAGAACTTCAAGCTGCTGGATGGCATTGCCGACAAGCTGGGCGCGGCCATTGGCGCTTCGCGTGCGGCGGTCGATGCGGGCTTTGTTCCTAACGACATGCAGGTGGGCCAGACCGGTAAGATCGTCGCGCCTGAGCTTTATATTGCGGTGGGTATTTCAGGTGCGATTCAGCACTTGGCGGGCATGAAAGACTCCAAGGTGATCGTCGCCATCAACAAAGACGACGAAGCGCCGATCTTCCAGGTGGCCGACTACGGCCTGGTAGGGGATCTGTTTGAGATTCTTCCTGAGCTGGAAAGCAAGCTGTAAGTTTAGGAGGCTGTCCGGAATAGCCCTAGGCGGGGGCGCTGTAAACCCGTCCATGGGCGCTACTTTCGCCATCCCTGGCGAAAGACCCCCGCTACGGGCTGTTCCGGCCATGCCAGCTATTTTGGCCATGCTTTAAAACCCCTTTTTTTGGGGTTTTACGCTGATGGGCTTACAAACAATGATAATGAGCCACGTATGCTAACCCAACTGACTGCCTCCATGACGCTGCCGGTTATCGGCTCTCCCATGTTTATCGTTTCTGGCCCTGAGCTGGTGATTGCCCAGTGTAAGGCGGGGATTATTGGCGCGTTTCCGGCGCTGAACGCCAGGCCTGCGGAAGTGCTTCGGGAGTGGCTGCAGCAGATTACCGATACCTTAGACGACTATAACGCTCAGAATCCGCAGCAGCCCGCCGCGCCGTTTGCGGTGAATCAGATCGTGCACCCCACCAATGACCGTCTGGATCACGATGTGGCGCTATGCGCTGAGTTCAAGGTGCCGCTGATCATTACCAGCCTGCATGCGCCCAATCGGGTGGTCGAGCAAGTGCACGCTTATGGCGGCATGGTATTTCACGACGTGACCACACTCAGGCACGCTAAAAAAGCCATCGATGCCGGGGTGGATGGGCTAATTTTGGTCTGCCATGGGGCAGGCGGCCATGCGGGGCGGCTTAACCCCTTCGCCTTTGTGGCGGAGGTCAGGCAGTTCTACGATGGCCCGCTGGTGCTGGCAGGGGCGATTACCAAAGGTGAGCAGATCGCTGCCGCTCAGGCGCTGGGCGTGGACATGGTGTATATGGGCACGCGCTTTATTGCCACCCAGCAAGCCAATGCTCAGCCCGCGTACAAGCAGATGGTATTGGAAGCCGCTGCGGGGGATATCGTCTATACCAATCTATTTACTGGCGTGCACGGTAACTACCTGCGCCAAAGCATCGAGCAGGCAGGGATGGACCCAGAGGCACTGCCTGAGGGTGACAAAAGCGCCATGCGCTATGGGTCAGGCGGCAGCAGTAAGGCAAAAGCGTGGCGGGATATTTGGGGTGCCGGGCAAGGGGTGGGGGGTATTACCACACTGAACAGCGTGGCCGATGAAATAGCCACGCTGCGTGCGGATTATCAGCAAGCACTGGATCAGTTACGACGGCGCTGACGAAAAGCAGCCACGCGAGCATGAAAATCATCGGTGGCTTTACACTCATCCTGCAGTGCGCCTTCAAGCGTTAGCGTGTCGTCAAGCGACAGGTTCGCTGACTGTCGCATGGCCCGTTTCGTTGCTCCCAGCGCTTGAGGTGACTGAGCCACCAGGGCCTGTGCCATCGCTCGTGCTTCCGCTAACACCTGATCATCTTCCACTGCCCGGTTGGCCAAGCCCAGCGCCACACAGCGCTCGGCATCCATTGGGGTAGCCAGTGCCGCCATCTCAAAAGCTTGGGCGTGGCCAAGCTTGCGTACCAAATGCCAGCAAGCGCCGCCGTCGGGAATCAAGCCAATATTGATAAAGGCCAGTTTTAGGTAAGCCGAGCGGCCCATCACCACCATATCGCTGGCCAGCACGTAGGACACACCAATCCCCGCGGCAGCGCCGCTCACCGCGGCGATCACGGGCTTTTCCATCGTCATCATGCTGCGCAGCGCAGGCAGAAAAAGCGTTGCCAGACGTTGGCTTGCGGGCTGGGTGGAGGCCTTTTCGAATTCCGCTAAATCAGCACCGGCGCAAAAAGCGCTACCTTCACCGCTGAGGATCACGCAGCGTACCTGCGGGTCAGCCGCCACGGTGGCTAATGCGTCATTGAGCGCCAGGGCCGTAGGCTCGTTGAGGGCATTGCGCACCGCAGGGCGCGCAATGGTCACTTCGGCGATACCGCCCTCGGTAGTCTCAACGCGTACAAGTGACGTTTCTTCACTGTGCATGAGCTTCTCCTTAGGCGGCGTCGAGCTTTTCGCTCACCGTCTCAAGGTGATAGTCGCTGTCGCCCAGGTAGTGATCAAACATCACCAGATGTTTGGCGTAGTGGGCCACGTAGCACTCTTCGGTCATACCCATGCCGCCATGAAGCTGAATGGCTTGTTCCGCAATAAAGCGCGCGGACTCGCCGCAGTAGGCCTTGGCAGCGGCGATTTTATAGTCCCGCTCGTCAGCAGGCAGCGAGAGGCTGGTGGCGGCGAGAATTGCCATGGAGCGCGACTGCTCCAGGTGGAGGTGCATATCCACCATGCGGTGCTGCAGTGACTGGAACGTGGCCAGCGGCAGGCCAAACTGCTTGCGCTCTTTTAAGTAGGCGAGGGTTTGGTCGCAGGCAGTTTCCATTGCACCAATGGCTTCTGCGCAAAGTGCGGCGCGGCCCAGGGCCAGCACCTCTGCCAATGCGTCACCTGCGTCTTCGCTTAGGCAGTTCTCTAGCGGCAGAGTCACGCTGTTCAACGTTAGGTCACCGGCGGGCTGGTTATCCATCGTGCGGTAGGTATGTGAGGTGACGCCTTGAGTATTGGCAGTGACGATAAACACGCCTAGCTTGCCGGTAGGCAGTTGGGCGGTCACCAGCGTGGCGGCGGCATTGCCGAGGTTCATTACGACATCTTTGCGGCCATTAAGCTGCCACTGGCCATCGTGTTGGCTCGCTTGGGTCAAAATGTCGAACGCGTCATAGCGGGCGGTGTGTTCTTGCCAAGCCAAGGCGAGCTGGTGTTCACCTTCTAACAGCGGAGCCAGCCAGCGCTCCTGCTGTGCGGGGTTGGCGCATAGCGCAAGCAGCTGCCCGGGCATGACTAACCCAAACAGGTACGCTTCCGGCACCAAGCAGCGCCCCAACGCTTGCATAATAATCATTACATCGGTGCCGTCGCCGCCTAGCCCGCCTACGTCTTCGCTAAACGGCATATGCAGCAGGCCCAGCTCGGCAAACGTGCGCCATAGCGGGCTGGCCCCTTGGGCTGGCGCTTCCAGCATAGCGCGGCGCTGCTCGGGCGTTACCTGGTCGGCCACCAAGCGTGTCAGTGTCTCTTCGAGCATGCGCTGCTCATCGGTGAGTGCAAAATCCATGGTGACTCCCTTACATACCTAAAATGGTTTTAGCGACGATGCTTTTTTGAATTTCGTTGGCACCGCCATAAATCGACAGCTTGCGACGATTAAAATACTGGGCGCTGGCGGCAGCGCCTTGGGCGTATTCGTCATCTAGCGACGCATCACCATGGAGAAACTCGGGGAAGAATGGCAGGGCAGCAGGGCCAAGCGCACGGCGGGTGAGCTCACTGATCTCTTGGCGCAGCTCAGAGCCACGCACTTTTAGCAGCGAGCTCTCTGCACCCGGCACGCCGCCATCCCGCGCTGCGGCAATCACGCGCAGGTTGGTCACTTCCAGCGCCATCAGCTCAAGCTCTGCTTTGACCACTCGTTGGCGAAAGCTGGGGAGCGATAAAAGCGGCTTGCCGCGATGCTGCATACGGGAGGCGAGGGACTTCAAATGGCGCAGTGCCTGCTTAGCGTGGCCAAGCCCGGCAATGCCGGTGCGCTCGTGGGTAAGCAAGAATTTGGCGCAGGTCCAGCCTTGGCCCTCTTCACCCACGCGGTTTTCTACTGGCACGCGCACATTATCGAGAAACACTTCGTTGACTTCATGAGCACCGTCGAGGGTAATAATCGGCCGTACGGTAATGCCGGGGGTCTGCATATCGATCAGCAAGAAGCTGATACCCGCCTGTTTTTTCGCGTGGGGGTCGGTGCGCACCAAACAGAACATCATATTGGCGTGCTGGCCCAGGGTCGTCCAGGTTTTCTGCCCGTTGACGATGTAGTGGTCGCCATCGAGCACGGCGCGGGTGGATAAGCCCGCCAAATCCGAGCCAGCGCCCGGCTCAGAATAACCTTGGCACCACCAGTCCTGGTTATTAAGAATCCGCGGCAGGTAGTGTTGTTGCTGTTCCACACTGCCGAATTTCATAATCACTGGCGCGACCATATTGACGCCAAAGGGCACCACCGTAGGGGCGTGGGCGGCGGCGCACTCTTCATCGAAGATATGTCGCTGCACCGGGCCCCAGCCTGGACCGCCGTGTTCAACAGGCCAGTTGGCGGCAAGCCACCCTTGATCGCTGAGAATATTCTGCCAGCGGATGTGGTCATCGGCGGGTAGATGGCGGCCTAGGCGCACGCGCTCACGGATGTCGCTCGGCAGTGCATCGGCTAAAAATCGGCGGACTTCCTCGCGGAATGCCTGCTCTTCGGGGCTAAACGTCAGGTTCATGAGTGTGCATCCTCGGAAGGCGTCTTTTTGTGAGTCGATAAATGGGATGGCAGAGAGGCATGGCGGTGCGGCCCGCCTAAATGGCGGGGGTAGCCCAACGCTTCCACTGCCAGCAGATCAATATCGCTCTCGCGGTAGCAGGCACCTTGCTGCGCTAGCGTCAGGCTCGCCTGCTCCATGGCTGACTGAGCGTCGTTGTCGGGCGCTTGCTTTGCGGCGTTATACAGCGTGCTCAATACGCTAGGCGACTTGCTAACCACCACGTTGGCCCGCAGCGCTTTGAGCGTTAAGGCAGCCCGCTGCTGGTCGGTCGCGCTGGCGTGGTGATTCACCAATTCATGGAACGGGCCGCGCTCGGCAAGTACTAGGCTTAGGAGTGTGGCTGAGGCACTGTCGGTGAGTGGCTGCAGCGCTACGGTGACGGCTTGAGAAGGGCAGGTGCTGACATCTTCGCCAGGGGCGAGCAGGCACAGCTCGGTGCTATCGTTTGGGGTATCGGTAAGCGTTATGTTGGCGCGCTGGGCGGCGGTATGAAACGTCTCAAACAGCGTGTGCTCACCGATGAGGGCGATCTGCGCAAAGGGCTCAGCATTGTCTACGCCAGGGACGACATGGGGATTTCTAGCGGCAAAAAAGAGGTGAATCAGCCCTGCGCGCTGCGGGGAGTCCATACAGGCAAGAAATAGCTCACGCTCGCGGCGCAAACCCTCTTCCAGAGATGTGGCTTTGGTGCAGGCGTCAACGGCGTCCACAATGCGAAACGGAGAGAACAGAGCTGGTACGCTGGTTTCAAGCTGCTCTCGCATGGCAGCAATGGCCAGGGGGTTGGCCTCTGGAGCGGGTAACTGACCGGTGATGCGCGCCTGCTGTTGTCCCGCTAATACCTCTTTTGCCGCTGCCAAACCCGCTTCCAGCGGTGTTTGGGCATCGCTGATGGCATCGATAATGCCGATATCCTGCGCTTCAGCGGCGTCTACAAAGCGCCCGCTGGTGATGATTTCTAGGGATCTTTCAACACCTACCAAACGGGGCAGCCGCTGGGTACCGCCTGCGCCGGGCAGTAAGCCAAGCTTCACTTCCGGTAAACCAACGCGGGTGCCTGTCAGCGCAATTCGATAGTGGCAACCCAGCGCGACTTCTAAGCCGCCTCCCAGCGCAGTGCCGTGTAGCGATGCGATGAGCGGTTTGGGGCAGGCTTCTAGCTGTGTAATGACATCCGGTAGCAGCGGTGCCTGGGGCGGCTTACCAAATTCACGTATATCGGCCCCGGCGATAAAGGTTCGCCCCTCTGCTATCACCACCAGTGCTTGGGCCTGCTGGTCGGCCAACCCCTCTTCAAGGGCGCTGAGCAAACCGCTACGCACCGCTTGGCTCAATGCGTTGACGGGCGGGTTAGCGATACTAATGACGCCGACCTCGCCATGTCGCTGGTAGTGAACACTCATAGTGGCTCCCGTATTTCGCTATATGAAATTTAAAGTTGTTATTCGGAATTAGGTGATCATGGCGAAAGACGCCGTTGGAGTCAATAATGCAAAACAACGTTCTGCATTGCGGAACGTTGTTGGCTAAACAAAAGGCCGCGCAGAGGCGGCCTTAGGTAATGATTTCCGTCGTGATTGAAGCAACATCAAAAAACGGGGTTTAACCCAGCTTCTTGTAAGGCAGCCCGCCGGGTTTCCATCCAGCCGTCGATAAACGCCGCTTCGTCTTCGGGCGCATCGGCTTGATAGGCTTCCCAGGTGTCCATTAGCAGCTGTTGCCGCTCCACCAAAGCGTTCTGGTGGGCGTCCATTTCATCGGTCCATACA
The DNA here is from genome assembly GCF_056857635.1 of Vreelandella sp. L-15. NCBI lineage: Bacteria > Pseudomonadati > Pseudomonadota > Gammaproteobacteria > Oceanospirillales > Halomonadaceae > Vreelandella > Vreelandella sp. L-15. Next base: position 6,491 of record NZ_JBSXNN010000062.1, read on the forward strand.
CCGCTTTCTTGGTAGTACGCCACCACGGTATCGTGGAAAGGCACCACCCAGGTCATGTTTTGATTCTCAAGGGCATAGCCGCTAGCCCCTGGGGCGTTATCTTTATAGTCGTCGAAGGACTCCACTAGCGTGGTGATCAAGCCGGTGACGGTTTCTGGCGCTAAATCGGCGTTGCTCACCATGATCGGATAGGGGTAGCTGGCGCTGGCAAGCGGGTGGTCAGCGTTAATACCTGCGCCTGAAGTGACGTCGTGGGGTTGGAAGTAGGGGGCCACCTCCAGCATCTGTGCCCAGCCTGCTTCATCGTCAGTGGGCAGTTCTGGCCACTGTAAGCCACGAGGGCTAGCCGCTAACCGCTGCGCCGCCGGTGTCACGGTGGTGGTAATAGCGGCATCGGCACGGCCGCTGATAATGCCGTCGAAGGCGGCGTTGTAGTCGGGGAAGTCAACGCGCTCGACGTCATCCCAGGTCAAACCCGCGAAAGCTAGGTAGGCTTCAGCGGCTTTGTTCAGCGCGTCGTCGCCGCGCAGGTAGGCTAGACGTTTACCTTCCAGATCGGCGATGGAATCCATCTCTACGTCGCCTGCCACGGCCATACCTAACCCAAAGCTGGCCATGGAGGTAGAAATCACCCGAATGGGCTGCGGGCCCCAGTCCGGCCCGGCGAACATCATCACGCCTTCAGAGCCGTAGTAGCTGGCAATGCCGCATGCGCAGAGATCCACGCGGCCAGTTTTCAGCGGTGTCATGCGCATGGTGTCGTTTTCACCCGGGATGACGCGGGACTGAGTGCCGTGCTCCTCCTGTAGCAGCTGGCTGATGGCCATAATCTGCGCATGGCCACTGGTGCCGGTGCCATACGCGGTCCAGTTCAGCGTGCTAGGCATGGCGCTGGCGCTGCCAGCCGCCAGCAGGCCTGCCGTTAAACTACCGAGTACGAGGGTGAGATTTGTTTTTGTGCTCATAAGAATCCTCGAGGGTGGCATTAAGCGTTGGCAGTGAGCGAACGCTGGTGATGGCGCTGGCTAAGGCGGGCAAGCACCACGGCGGGTAGCAGCGCCACAGCGGCTAAACCAATCAACTCCCACTGGCTTAGCGGTACCATGCCGCCGCCCGGTAGGGCGAGCAGTAGCCCCGCGATCAGTACCAGCGCACGAATCACGATTTCCTGCAGCGCGCCGTAACCCAAACGACCCACGCCCATCAGGTAGCCTTGCATCGCGGAGGCAAACAGGATGATGCCGATGACCGCTTGGATAAACACGGCAATGATCATCCATGGTTCGCCCTGCATGATCAGCGCGGGATTCAGTACGAACAGGAAGGGGATAAAGTAAATCACGCTGCCTAGACGCATGGCCTGCAGGCCGGTTTCCATAGGACGGGCACCGGCCACGGTAGCGGCGGCAAAAGCACCGAGTGCCACGGGTGGCGTGATAAAGCTGAGCATGCCCCAGTAGAGAATGAACATGTGCACCGCCATGGGGTCCAGACCGCCGCCTTGAATCAGCGCAGGGGCGAGCGCCACCGCCAGGAAGATATAGGCTGCTGTCACGGTCATGCCAATGCCCAACACAAAGCTGGTGACCGCGCCCATAATTAGCAGCAATGGCACGCTGCCGCCGGCGATATTGATAAAGTCGTTGGCAATGGTGCCCGACAGGCCGGTCATGGAGAGCGCGCCTACCAACATACCAACGCCCGCCAGAATGGCGATAAGTTCGGCAAATAGCTTGGCCGCTGACGAGAGCGTTTCGGTGACATCCTTCCAACCCCAGCGGTTCTGCTTAGAGAGTTGGTTGAGCACTAACAGCAGGGCGGTCGCATAGAACGGGGCAACCGCTTCGCGCTGCATGATCAGCAGCATCCATACCAGCAGGCCGAAGACGAAGATAAAGTACCAGCCCTCTTTCAGGGTTTGCTTAATCGACGGCAGCTCTATGGCGGGCAGGCCTTTGATGTCATTGCGCGCGGCATAGGCATCAATTTGAATGAACAGGCCAAGGAAATAGAGAATTGAGGGAATGACCGCTGCCAGCGCCACCGCTGAGTAGGGAATATCCAGGAACATGGCCATCACGAAGGCGGTGGCACCCATCACTGGGGGCATCAATACGCCACCGGTTGAGGCGCAGGCTTCCACACCGCCCGCAAACGAGCGGCTCATGCCAATGCGGCGCATGGCCGGAATCGAGAGCACCCCAGTGGTCAGCACGTTACTGATCACGCTGCCGCTCATGGAACCCATCAGGCCGCTGGAAAAAATCGACACCTTAGCCGGGCCGCCGCGTACATGGCCTAAAAGCGCAAAGGCTAAATTAATGAAGAATTTGCCGCCGCCGCTTTTTTGCAGCACCACGCCAAACACCAGAAAGCCAATCACCAGGCCCGCAAACGCCTGTAGCGGAACCCCCATGATGCTTTCGGTGCTCATGGTGTGGTACATCGCCGTTTCAGGCAGGCTAGAAGGGAATGCCTGGATGGGGCCAGGAACGATATCGGCTACTAAGGGGTAAAGCGAGAACACCCCGGCAATGATGGCAATCGGCAAACCGCCGGCTCGGCGGGCGGCTTCGATAATCAATAACCAGTAGGCATAGCTGAAATAAATGGCGATATCCGGAGCTGCAAACGCCCAGCCGCGCTCCAGAATGGGAACAGCGTTATACACAAAGTAGCCACCCACGATCAGCGTGACAGCGCTAAGCAGGTAGTCATACCAGGGAATGGATTGCTCCTGTTGGCTGCTGCGCATGGGCCATAGCAGAAACACGAGCGGCAGAAGCAGTGCCACCACTGCATAGTAAAACTGAGTTTCCAGCCCGGTCACGAACGTGAGCAAGCCCCAGTTAAACAGGTAGTCCAGCGTCATCATCATCAGTAATACGGTGACGGTGGCAGGCACCCAACGAAGCGCCAGAGGCAGCTCGCGGATTTGGCTGATCTTTTCTTTAACCTGCGGCGTGCTGGCAGGTGCGGTATCGGTGGTCATAGGGCGTTCCATCAATCAGCAGGGGCGGCGAGCGCCGCCCCGTGGCGAGTTACTCGAAGATCGGCTCGAACCCAGCATCGGTGAGCGCCGTGGCGCGGGCGGCCATCCAGTCAGTAGTAAACGTATCGGCATCGCTGGATGCGTCTTGCATAAACTGCTCCCAGGCCTGCATTAATACGTTTTGACGCTCAACGAGTTGGTCTTGGTGGGCCTGCATCTCATCGGTCCACACGTCGATCTCTTTGTAGTACTCCACCACTGCGTCGTGGAATGGGATTACCCACTGTAGATCCTGGTACTCCAGCGCGTAGCCCACTGCACCCGGCGCGTTATCTTTGTAGTCGTCGTAGTTTTCCTGCATCGCTTTGATTAAACCGTAAGCGACATTGTCTTCAAGGTCTTGATTCGCCACCACAATGGGGTAGGGATAGCTGGCGCTGGGTACCGGGTTGTCGGCGCTAATGCCGCCTGCACCGGCGGTGACTTCATGGGGGCGGAAGTAGGGTGCCACCGCCGCCATGCGTTCCCAGCCAGCTTCATCGTTAGGGTCAAGCACCGGCCAGCTAACGCCCCGTGGGCTGCTCGCGAGCTGCTGAGCGGGCGGTGTAACGGTGGTAGTGAACGAGGCGTCCACATCGCCAGCAATAATGCCGTCGAAAGAGCGGGCATAGCCGGGGTAGTCAACGCGTTCAACGTCATCCCAGGTTAGGCCGCCGAAGGCAAGGTACGCCTCAGTGCCTTTGTTCAGGGCATCATCACCGCGAATATAAGCAATGCGTTTGCCTGCTAAATCGGCGGGGGTTTCAACGTCCAAATCACCCGCCACAGCCAGCGACAGACCAAACGACGCGGTAGAGGTGGTAATCACGCGCAGCGGCTGCGGACCCCAATCGCGGTCGGCAAACATCATGACCCCTTCAGCGCCGTAGTAGCTGGCGATACCGCAAGCGCACAGGTCAACGCGACCCTGTTTAAGGGGCGTCATACGGGAAACATCGTTATCACCAGGCAGAATGCGCACAGAAGAGTCGTACTTATTCTGCAGCATATTGCCAATCGCAACGGCTTGGGCGTAACCGCTAGAGTTGGTGCCGTAGGCCGTCCAGGCCATAGTGCCAGGGAGTTCTACCTCGCTGGCATGGCTGATTGATGCACTCAATAAAGAAAGGGGAAGTGCGGCGATGAGTAGGCGGTGAGCAAACGGACGCATTGAAATGCTCCTTTATTGTGGTTGCTTCTATTGTGATTGTTGCTTTTGGGCTCGTTACGTTCAGTTACTTTATGTTTTGCTATGCGGTATTTGGTTTTGCTAAGTGGTCGAGTGATAGTAGGTAAGGCTAGAGAGGCTGTCAACGCTGTTCTGGTGGGCAGTCAAAAATAGTCCTTAGGCTCACAAAAAAAGCCAGGCGGTTGCCTGGATTTTCAGTGGTTTATGCGTTCCTAAGCTAAGAGAATTGCCGCCATGCCGCGTAGGTGCTTAAAAATACCCGCCCGGTTAACGCATCCAGGAAGTCGCTTTTTTTCAACTGGTCCATCACCGGGCCTTTCACCTCTGATAAGTGCAGTTTGACGTCGGAATCTTTCAAGCGAGCATTGATGGCATCCAGACTCTCCAAGGCCGAGGCGTCAATCAGGTTGACTGCTGAACAGATCAGCACGACATGCTCAAGCTCTGGGCGGCTGGCCACCAAGTTGTAGACGGTGTCTTCGAGATAGCGGGCATTGGCGAAGTAGAGGCTCTCATCGATGCGCAGTAGGGCTGCGTTGCTCACCGTCTCCACATCATGCCGCTCTACATTACGAAAGTGCTCGGTATCCGGCACTCGGCCCACTAAAGCGCTGTGAGGGCGGCTGGTGCGGTATAAAAAGAGCGCAATGGAAAGTGTTACCCCACCAATAATGCCCGCTTCAATGCCTTCCACCAGTGTTAATAGAATCGTGACCGCCATGGCGGCAAAGTCGCTACGGGAGTAGCGCCAGGTTTGGCGCAGCATGGGGATATCCACCAGGGTCAAAATAGACACCGTGATGGTGGCCGCCAGCGTTGCAATGGGTAGATGGTAGAGCCAGCCGGTAAATGCCATGGTCACAAGTGCAATGCCGAGCGCGGCAAAGGCCCCAGCAGCAGGCGTTTGTGCGCCCGCATCGTAGTTGATGACGGTGCGGGATAAGCCGCCGGTGACAGGCATGCCACTGGTAAACCCTGCCGCTAAGTTGGCGGCCCCTAAGCCAATCAGCTCCTGGTTGGGGGAGATACGCTGGCGCCGTTTTGCTGCCAGCATTTGCCCCATAGAAACCGACTCGACAAACCCCACTAGGCTAATCAACATGGCGGGTATTAATAGTGCTCGCCATAACGACGCATCCCCCCAGGGAAAGCTAAGTGCGGGCAGACCGCTGGGAATAGTGCCGACCACGGCTACCCCATGCTCGTAAGCCAACTGCCAGTGCCACGCCGCCAACGTAGTGACCACCACGGCAAAGACGGGCCCTGCTTTGGTCATTAAATCAGCGAGTGCTGCGGGAAGGCCTACCTTTATCAAGCTTTGTTTGCCATAGCGGCGCATTAACACCAGAAACAGCAGCGTTCCACCGCCAATGGCAACTGTATAAGGGTTAAACGTAGGCAGGTTAGGCAGTAGCGTCATCAGGCGCTCTACCAGAGTGAAACCGCTGCTTGAAACGCCCAGCAGGCTGCCTAACTGGCTAACGGCAATCAAAATTCCCGAAGCGGTTAAAAAGCCCGAAATAACCGGGTGGCTTAAATAGTTGCTGAAAAAGCCCATCTTTAGCGCGCCCATGGCCACCAAAATGGCACCTGAGAGCAGCGAGAGCACCAGCGCAGCCTGCAGGTACTCGGGGGTACCAGGCGCAGCCACCGAGGATAGCGCGGCCCCAGTCATCAGCGCGATGATGGCGACTGGCCCTACCGCCAGAGTGCGGCTGGTGCCAAGAAAGGTATACAGCAGTTGCGGCAGAATACTCGCATAGAGGCCTACCACGGCTGGCAATCCCGCAAGCAGGGCATAAGCTAGCGATTGAGGTATGACCATAACGGTCACAATTAAGCCCGCCAGAAGGTCGGCTCCAAGCAAACGCTTATGGTAGTGGGGCAGCCAGGTAAAAATAGGCAAATAGCGCTTAAACATAAGCTCCTATGGCTTAGGCCGAGTGTGCATAAGGGCAGCATTGAAAATAAGGGCAATAGTTTAGCGCGTTATAACGATAATTACGGCATTTGCCGTTTCCTTGCCAGCAATACACATCGCTCTTCCCCCAAAGTGCTACTTCTTTCATTAGCATAACCCGTTAAGATTACTGAGAAAGAGGGGTCTCCTACATCGCAGCGCTTTCCAACTCAACAACGTCAACTAAAAAAAGAGTGCCTCACATGCGACTACTTCGTTGGCTGGTGCCATTGCTACTACTGATAGCCTCTATCGGGCTAGTGTCTCAGCCAGGTGCTTGGAAATACCTCGCTGTGTTGTGCGCTTCATTGGGTGGTATGGGGGTGATGGCTGTCGGGTTATATAGTGTTTATAGCGCTGATCAGCACCGGTTGAAGCAATCGGTGCGCGGGCTAAAACCCCTGAGAGACTATGGCTCGCTGCGCGCTATGGCTTACCGGTTAATGAATCGTGCCAGTAGCACGGCCATTGCCTCGGCGGAAGTGTCCCATTACGCTGACTTGATGGCTCAGCGGCTGGGCAAACAGGAGACTATGGCTAGCGAAGCATCCTCTAGTATGAGCGCTATCAATGCTGCCATTATGCAGGTCAGTGCCAGTGCTACCCAGGTGGCTGCCCTTGCCGATAATGCTCAGCAAGCTAGCCATCATAATCACGATGAACTAACTGCTATCATCCATGATATGACCGATGTGGCTGAGCGCTCTAACCAAGCGCTGGATATGCTGACTGCACTCAACGATAAAATTGAGCGTGTGCGCAGCGTCACCTCAATGATTGAAGGCATTGCCGAACAGACCCATCTGCTTTCACTGAATGCCTCCATTGAAGCCGCTCGAGCAGGTGAGCATGGCAGGGGCTTTGCTGTGGTCGCAGGAGAAGTGCGTAACCTCGCTTTGAAGACTTCGACGGCGACGCAAAGCGTTGATGAGCTGGTCAAAGATATGCATCAGAGCGGTCAGAGCGTGGTGGCCACCATGGGGGATTTGATGACGCGGGTTCGCGAACGCTCCCAGGGGATGCAACGAGTAGGCAGCAGCTTAGCCACGATGACCGAAGAGTTTGATCAAGTCCAGCAGGAGATCACCAGCGTTGCCGATGCTATGGCCAGTACTAAAGAACATAGCCAAACGGTGGCCGACAGCCTGAGCCAGTTGGAGGACGATGTAGATGAAGGCAACCGCAACATGCACGAGTTGGCCCTTCAGGCGCGTGCGCTCATGGATGCCGCAGAAGGTGTTGACGGCGAACTGGCGCAGCAGCGTCTACAGGGGCGGCATCAAACCGTCTTTCTGGTTGCCCGCCAAACCGCTGACCGCATCGGCAAGCTGTTTGAAAAAGCCATTATCCGTGGCGAGCTATCGGAAAGCGCGTTGTTCCAACCGGACTACGCTGCCATCAGCGGCACCCGGCCGCCGCTTTACCATACGGGCTTTGACACCTTTACAGACCAGCATCTTCCTACCTTACAGGAGCCACTACTTACCGAGTATAGCTTGAGCTATGCCATTGCTTGTGACCGTAACGGCTACGTGCCTACCCACAATGCTGCGGTAAGCCGCCCGCCAACTGGCGATTATGATCACGATCTGAAGTATTGCCGCAGCAAGCGTATTTTCGACGATCCTACCGGTAGTCGCTGCGGTGCCCACGAGAAACCGCTGCTACTGCAAACCTACAAGCGTGATACTGGCGAGATCATGCACGACCTCTCAGTGCCGATTTATATTAATGGCAAGCACTGGGGCGGTTTCCGTGTTGGCTACCAGCCGGAAAAACACACCGCAACCAGTGTGGCCCATAAAGAGCAGCCAGCGTTACCGACTGCTTCGTCAAACCACCGCTTGACGCGGGCGTGATTGCCATGATGACCATGAGTAGAGCGCAAGACCGGTCCAGATCATCAAGAACGTAGCGAGTTGGATCATGCCCAGGGGCTCACCGAAAATCGTCAAGGCAATTAGGAACTGAATGCTGGGGTTGATATACATTAAGAACCCCAGCGTGGCCAAGCGTAAGCGACGCGCCGCGCCTGCAAAGGCCATCAACGGCAGGGCAGTTAAGACTCCGCTCACGACTAACAGCGCGGACATGGGCGCATCGTGGAGGAAATGTGACTCGCCCTGCCAGCTCATCCAGGTAAGCGCCATTAGCGCCAGCGGGAATAGCAGCAGCGTTTCCACGAAGAGGCCTGACAGTCCATCCAGTGGCACTTGCTTACGAAACAGCCCATAGCTGCCGAAGCTAAGAGCAAGCAGCAAGCTAAGCCACGGTAATTCACCCAGCATGATAAATTGAATCGCAATGGCAAGGCTGGCGAGGCCCAGCGCCACAAGCTGTAGCTTCGCCATGACTTCCCGAAGTACTAGCATGCCCAGTGCTACATTCACCAACGGGGTGAGAAAGTAGCCTAAACTGGCTTGCAGCACCTGTTTGCTCTCCACCGCATAGATATAGATGCCCCAGTTAAAGGCGATCAGCAGCGCGCAGGCTAACACTCGGCCCAAGCGCTTAGGCTGCACCAATGCAGCCACGACCGGTGACCAGCGGCCCAACACGCTAATCAGCCCCACCAGGAATAGGCACGACCACAAAATGCGGTGAATCAAGATCTCAAAGGCCGGAACCCCGTCAAAGAGGGCAAAAAACAGCGGGAAACACCCCCACATGGTGTAGGCGGTTAAGCCAAACATGACGCCTTTGACCGCTTCAGGGTCCCGAGGAGCTGATGGAAGCATAGCAGCCTCATTAAGTAAAAATGCTAATCTAGCACACAATTGATAAAGACACCGATGCAAAGGAGACGTGGCATGAGTCAATTAAAAACTAGCCTGGTGCAGTGCGACTTACGCTGGGAAGATCCCCAAGCCAACCACACGCATTTAGAGGCACTGCTGGGTGATTTAGATAGTCGCGACACTGACCTGATTGTACTGCCAGAGATGTTTGCCACCGGTTTCACGATGAATTCCCGGGAAATGGCGCAGCCCATGAAAGAGAGCCAAAGCGTTGCCTGGCTGCAAACCCAGGCGAAGGCAAGGGGCTGCGTGGTGACCGGCAGCGTCGCCATTGTTGACGACGGCCAGTACTACAACCGTATGGTGTGGGCAACGCCAACGGGAGAAGTGAGCTACTACGACAAACGCCACCTGTTTCGCATGGCCGGGGAGCATGAACGCTATGGCATGGGCAAGCAGCGCCACATCGTAGAACTCAACGGTTTTAAGCTGCAGCTCAGCGTGTGCTACGACCTGCGTTTCCCCGTATGGATGCGCCAGCAGCCAGCAGAGGGCGAGCATTTCGAGTATGATGCCATCCTGTGCGTGGCTAATTGGCCCGCTCCTCGGCGGCATCCGTGGCGAACCTTGCTACAGGCGCGCGCGGTGGAAAACCTCGCCTACGTGGTGGGTGTTAACCGCGTGGGTGAAGATGCCAAGGGGCTGGCCTATAGCGGCGACTCCATGCTGGTCGATTTTAAAGGCGAACCGCTGATCGACCATCCCGCCCATACTCCGTTTATTGAAACGGGGACGTTAGATAAAACGGACCTAGATGCCTTTCGTGAAAAATTTCCTGCCTGGCAAGATGCCGACCGCTTTTCGTTGCTGCCAGGAGTGGGGCAATAATGCGCCTTGATCGTTTTTTAAGTGAGACCACACCACTAACCCGCAGCCTCGCAAAACGGGCGCTCAAAAACGGTGAAGTGACGCTCAACGGCGAGCCGATCAAGCAGGCGGCCACCCAGGTAGATACCGAACACGACGAAGTGAAGCTTAACGGCGAACGGCTCGCCCTAGTGGGGCTGCGCTACGTGATGATGCATAAACCGGTGGATGTGGAGTGTACGGCCCGCCGCGGTCTCTACCCGCGGGTAATCGACATTATCGACTTACCTAAAGTGGAGCGGCTGCAGCCAGTAGGGCGGCTAGATGTGGATACCACGGGCCTACTGTTACTGACCGATGATGGCCAATGGTCGCACCGAGTTACCTCGCCACGCCACCGCTGTGCCAAAGTCTATATAGCGGAGTTGGCTGAGCCGATGGAAGGCGAGGCCGCCCAGCAGGCGATAGGACAGGTGGCTGAGGGTATCTTACTGGAAGGTGAGGAAACGCCTACCCAGCCCGCCATGCTGCGTTTTATCACCCCGCAACAAGCGGAACTCACCATTACCGAAGGGCGCTACCATCAGGTGAAGCGCATGTTTGCCGCTTTAGGCAACCACGTTAACGCGCTACATCGCCGCTCGATTGGTGATGTATTGCTGCCCGATGACCTTGCTCCTGGCGAATGGCGGGAGCTTACCCCGGAAGAGATCGCCAGCTTTTAAGCGACCTTTTTCCGTTGAGATACCGCAATGGACTAGATGTCCATTGCGGTATCTTGTTTGTGTAAAAATACTATATTTTATACCGTTATCTTGTTTCGACTAAAGGCAGCAGAACATCCGAAAAATTGCTTAAATAAAAAGTTAAGCAGGCACTTAGTGCAAGTGCGCAGCTTCGATGAGTGCTTTGGTATAGGCGTGTTGAGGGGCAGCAAGTACGTCCAAGCAGTTGCCTTGTTCGACCACTTCGCCATCTTTTAGCACCATGACCCGATGGGCCATCGCCCGTACCACGGCAAGGTCGTGGCTGATAAACAGATAGCTAAGCTGGCGGCGGGCTTGCAGTTCGCGCAGCAGCACAACCAGCTGCTTTTGCACGGTGCGGTCAAGGGCGGACGTGGGCTCATCTAGCACCAGCAGTTCCGGCTCTAAAATAATCGCTCGGGCTACGGCAATGCGTTGGCGCTGTCCGCCGGAAAACTCGTGAGGGTAGCGGGCCGCACAGCTTTCCGGTAAGCCGACTTCCCACAAGGTGCGGTGTACCCGTTCGGCCACTTCCGCATCGGTAAGCTTTGGATAGTGAAAGCGCAAGCCTTCACTGACAATATCGAATACCGGCATCCGCGGTGAAAGGGCACCGTAGGGGTCCTGAAACACCATCTGCAGACGATGGCGCTGGCGGCGCAGCGCGTCACCCGAGAGCTGGCTGAGCGGTGTATCGCCAAGCTGCACCTCGCCCTGGCTGGCGACCAAACGCATAATCGCCGAGGCGAGTGTCGTTTTACCGGACCCCGACTCTCCAACAATGCCCAGGGTTTCACCGGGGGCAATAGTCAGGTTGGTGGCCTTTAACGCCTCAAAGGCGGGAGGCTGGCGCTGAAACAGCCCCGTTTTAGGCCGCTTAAAGCTTACCCGCAGTTGCTGTGTTGTCAGCAGAGGCGTTGTGTTTGCGGGTTCTGCAGGGCGGCCTTCGGGTTCGGCGGCAATCAGTGCTTTGGTGTAATCGCTTTGTGGGTTGCTAAACACTTCAGCAACGTGGCCGGTTTCCTGAACCTTGCCCTGATACATCACGCAGATGCGGTCGGCGTGGCGGCGTATCAGGTTTAAGTCATGGCTAATCAGCAGTACGCCCATGCCGTGCTGGTCGCGCAGCTCTTTAAGCAGCGCGAGAATCTCCTGCTGCACGGTGACATCGAGTGCGGTGGTGGGTTCATCGGCAATCAGTAGCGCGGGGTTGTTGGCAATCGCCATGGCAATCATCACCCGCTGGCGCTGCCCGCCAGAGAGCTGATGAGGCCAAGCATCCAGCAACTCGTCAGGGCGAGGCAGTTTGACTTGCTCAAGCAGCGTTTTTGCTTTGCTGCGAGCGGCTGAACCGCTCAGCCCTTGGTGTAGCCGCAGCGTTTCGCTAATCTGTTTGCCAATGCGGTGCAGCGGGTTAAGCGAGGTCATCGGCTCTTGAAAAATAAACCCCACGCGATTGCCGCGAATGCCGTTCCAGTCGCGTTTGCTTAGCTTGTTAAGATCGGCTCCTTCCAACCAGCGTTCGCCGCGTACCTCTGCGTTACTGGGCAGCAGGTCAATGGCGCCCAGGGCAGAGACCGATTTTCCTGAGCCTGACTCGCCTACAATGGCCAAGGTTTCCCCTGCGTTGACCGTGAGCGACAGCGCCTCCACCACAACCTTGCCGTCAAAGGCTACCATTAGCTCATTAAGTTGCAGTAGCGGTTTGGCAGTAGGCTCAGACATGAGACGTTTCCTGGACAGAGGTTTGCTGGATAGAAGTAGGACGCTGTTTAACATGGCGTGGGTCGAAGGCGTCGCGTAGGCCTTCGCCAATAAATACCAGCAGGGAAAGCATGATCGCCAGGGTCATAAAGGCGGTGATCCCTAACCAAGGGGCGTGCAGGTTATTTTTGCCCTGGGCGGCTAGCTCACCCAGCGATGGAGCGCCCGGTGGCAACCCAAAGCCGAGGAAGTCCAGTGCGGTTAACGTGCCGATGGCACCAGTGAACAGAAAGGGAATAAACGTCAGCGTGGCGACCATGGCATTAGGCAGTACGTGCCGCCACATAATCAGCCGTGAAGGAAGCCCCATGGCTTTGGCGGCGCGAACGTACTCTAGGTTGCGGGCCCGCAAAAACTCGGCACGAACAATATCCACAAGCCCCAGCCAGGAGAAAAGCAGCATGATACCCAGCAGCCACCAGAAGCCAGGCTGTACAAAACTGGCCAAAATAATCAATAAAAACAGTACCGGCAGCCCCGACCAAATTTCAGTAACTCGCTGGCCAATGAGATCCACCTTGCCGCCGAAGTAGCCCTGTACCCCGCCAGCAAAAACGCCAATCACCAATGACCCAGCGGTGAGCACTAGCGCAAATGCTACGGATAGCCTGAACCCATAAATCACCCGCGCCAGTACGTCGCGGCCCTGGTCGTCGGTGCCCAGCCAGTGGCGGCTATCTGGCGGCGCAGGCGAGGGTTGCGTCATCTGCATATCCAGGGTTTGATAGGAGAACGGAATGATCGGCCAGAGCGCCCAGCCGTGGTCGCTGATCTGCTGCTGGATAAACGGGTCCAGGTAATCGGCACGGGTAGGGAGGAAACCTCCGAACTCGGTTTCTGGATAATCCACCAGCAGCGGCACGTACCACTGGCCGTCATACTGCATCACAATAGGTTTGTCGTTGGCGACCAGCTCGGCAAACAGGCTAATGATAAACAGGATGCCAAAGAGCCACAGCGAGATACGTGCACGGCGGTTAGCTTTAAACGCTGCCAGTCGGCGCAAGGTAATAGGCGAGAGGCGTGAGGTAAGAACGTGCATATTAAGACTCCCTCGACGCGAAATCGATACGCGGATCAACCCACACATAGGTTAAGTCCGAGATCAGTTTGAGCAGCAGCCCGATGACGGTATAGAGAAACAGCGTACCGAAGATTACCGGATAGTCACGCTGCACGACCGCTTCAAAGCCCAGCAGGCCCAGCCCATCCAGGGAGAAAATCACCTCGATCAGCAGCGCGCCGGTAAAGAAAATACCGATCATTGCCGAGGGCAGACCCGCGATAATAATTAGCATGGCATTGCGAAAGACGTGCCCATACAGCACGCGCTGCTCATCGGCGCCTTTGGCTCGGGCAGTGAGTACATACTGCTTATGGATTTCATCCAGAAAGCTATTTTTGGTTAGCATGGTGAGGGTGGCGAAGCTACCAATGGCCGCCGCGATAACCGGCAGGGTGATGTGCCAGAAGTAGTCTTTCACTTTGCCCCAAGCGGATAGCTCGGCAAAATCCGGCGAGGTCAGCCCGCGTAGCGGGAACCAGTCCAGGTAGGTGCCGCCAGCAAACAGTACGATTAGTAGAATGGCGAACAGAAAACCAGGAATCGCATACCCGACAATGACCAGCCCCGATGTCCATACGTCGAAGCGTGAACCGTGGCGCAGGGCTTTACGAATGCCTAACGGAATGGAAATCACATAGACCAGCAGGGTGGTCCATAAACCGAGGGAGATCGACACCGGCAGCCGCTCGATCATCAGGTCAATCACCGGCCTGTCTCTAAAAAAGCTGGTGCCGAAATCCAAGGTGAGATAGTCCGCCATCATGCCGATGAAGCGTTCATGGGCAGGCTTATCAAAGCCAAACTGCTGCTCCAACTGTTCGATAAAGCGCGGGTCGATACCGCGCGCCCCGCGGGAGTCATCGTTGATCTGTACATCGGCACCGCCCATATCCAGCCGTGTGCTGGCCATGGCGTTAGCGCCTTCAAAACGCGCCAGCATTTGGTCAATCGGCCCGCCGGGGGCGGCTTGCACAATCATGAAGTTAAGCAGCATGATCCCGAACAGAGTCGGGATCATTAGTAGCAGTCGGCGTAGGGTATAACGTGCCACAGTGCACTCCACGAAATGATGTAAACAGGCTATTGTTGTGAGCGATTGTGATAAACGAAGGTCAGCCGCAACGACAAACGCTAGCGGCGACGATTACGTCGCTGCAGCGCTGCTTCACGTTCGCTATCTACCCACCAGGCATCTAAATCCATGGCGTAGGCGGGAAATGGTTCCGGGTAACCAAACTTATCCCATACTGCAATGCGTGTCTCGCCGGAGTGATAGTGGGGGATCACATAAAAGCCCCAGCGCAGCACCCTATCAAGGGCGCGGGTAGCGGTATCCAGCGACTCGCGGTCTTCTGCCCGAATGATCTCTTCCACCAGGGCATCAACGGCGGGGTGGGCCAGTGCCATCCGATTGCGGCTTTGCGGCGCTTCGGCGGCGGCGCTGGTCCAGTAGTCCCGCTGTTCGTTACCGGGGTTATTGGATTGCGGGAAGTGGCTGATCACTATGTCGTAGTCATAATCCCGTACGCGGTTAAGGTACTGGTTGATATCGACAATGCGTAGGGAGGTCTGGATACCCAAGCGCGCCATGTTCCGCAGCATGGGCTGCACAACGCGCTCTAAGCCTGAGTCGTAAAGCAGTACCTCCAGCGAGAGTGGGCGGCCTTCGGCATTAACCAGTACGCCATCATCGACGCGGTAACCCGCTTCACGCAGAAGCTCAAGCGCTAGCCTTAAGCGTTCACGAAGCTCCACCGGATGCTCAATGGGGAGTGGATCAGTGAAAAGTCGCTCTGACTGATGAGATGCCAGCAGCTCATCACGAAACGGTTCGAGCAACGCCAGCTCAGCCTCGGAGGGTTCGCCGATGGCTTCCATTTCCGAGTTTTGGAAGAAGCTCTCCGTGCGAGCGTAGGTGTTATAGAAAATATTGGTGTTTAACCAGGGGAAGTCGAACGTCAGGCTCAAGGCTTCACGCACCCGTGGGTCTTGAAATTTCTCTTCGCGGAGATTGAAGACAAACGCCTGCATCATCGACGGGTTTACATCAGGAACGGTGATGCGCTTAATCAGGCCATCTTGGTAGGCGGGAAAGTTGTAGCCAATGGCCCAGGTGGCTGCGCGGGCATCAATACGGAAATCTGTTAACCCGGCTTTAAACGCCTCCCAGGCGATATCCCGGTCTCGATAGTATTCGTATACCACGCGGTCGATGTTGTAACGGCCGACGTTGACCGGCAGATCTTTGCCCCAGTAGTTCTCGTTGCGCTGGTACACAATGCGCCGCCCTGGATCCACTTCGCTTATCCGGTAGGGGCCGGAACCTGGGTGTGCTTCCAGGGTTGGGGCGCTAAAGTCGCGGGGTTCCCAATAGTGGCGGGGAAGAATGGGGAGCTGGGCCACAATCAGCGGCAGCTCCCGAGACTCGGTATCGTTGAACTCGAAGCGTACCTGATGTTCGTTTATAGCGATGACTCGCTCAACGCCCGCATAATAGCTGGCATAGAAGGGGTTACCCTCTTCACGTAGCAAGTCAAAGGAGAATACTACGTCGTAGGCAGTGACCGGCTCGCCATCCTGAAAGCGGGCTTCCTCACGTAGGTCGAACTCAATCCAGCGGCGCTCAGGATCCAGGCGCACGCCTTTCGCTAGTAAGCCATAAAGGCTAAACGGCTCATTGGGGTTGCTGGCCATCAGCGTGTCATAAATTTGAGAAATGCCGGTGGCGGGCGTTCCGCGAATAATAAAAGGATTGGTGGAATCGAAGCTACCGCCTACGGCGGTGTGTGTAATGGAGCCGCCTTTGGGAGCTTGCGGATTAACGTGGGGAAAGTAGGCGAAATCTTCCGGCAATTCCGGGCTATCGTAAAGCGATAGCCCATGCACCGTTTCAACAGCAGTAGTGGTGGTGTCAACGGTCTCATCTGAAGCAGATAGCGACAAACTCAGCAGCAAGCCGCTTATTAGCAAAAGCGTTTTAGTGAACATCACACCACGTGGCATTGGCAACTTCCTGTAGTAACAAAACCTAGGTGAACACCTTGCAAAGCCTTAATTCTAAACTACTGATCTGATGCGTTAGTAGCCAAAGAGTATTAACGACCAGAGAGCGACAGCAGCTGTCCTGGCTGCAGTGCTTCCGGGCGATCTATAGCATTCCACCTGATTAAGTCTTGCTGATCAAGATTATACTGCGCGGCAATGGCGGAAAGATTGTCGCCTCTTTCAACGCGGTGCACGGCAGGCGTGCTGGCTGAGGCCAGCGCAGTATCGTCTGATTGCGAAAGCTGAGCTAATACCTGAGTATCAACTTCTTCAGGCACTAGAAGCGTCTGTGCACTGCGTGGGTCGAGGCTGCCATTCAGCAGGCCAGGATTTAGCTCGGCCAGCGCGGACTGGCTGACATCCAACAACTGGGAGGCTTGGGCTAAGCTCACCGGCTGTTCCAATTGAACTTTCGCAAACGCGGGGTCTGGATGGATATCCGGCAGGCTGACACCGTACTTCTCGGGATCATTAATAATCGTCGCAATTGCCTTGAGCTTAGGCACGTATTGCATGGTTTCGTGGGGGAGGGAAAGATCCCAGTATTTGCCATCCAACCCTTGGCTCTGTGCTTGGCGCTGAGCCCGGTTCACGGTACCGGCACCAGCATTGTAGGCTGCCAGTGATAGCATCAGGTCCCCTTCGTACCACTGGTCTGCCTGCATCTCTAGATAATCCAGAGCGGCTTCTGTCGAAGTCACTACATCCAAACGGCCATCATAGTTGCCGTTACGCACCAGCCCTAAGGCATCGCCGGTGCCTGGCATAAACTGCCACAGGCCAGCAGCACCTAAGTGACTGCGCGCACTGGGGTCGAACGAGCTTTCAACGAAAGGAATCAGGGCAATTTCGCCGGGCAGACCGCGGTCGCTGACCTGCTGCGCAATCCAGGCAAGCCAAGGGGTGGCGCGCTCGGTAATAGCCGCGATGTTATGCGGGCTGGAGCGGTAGTACTCAATCCACTCATCGACTCTAGCCTGAGCATCGGCAGGCAATTTTTTTTCCTGCCATTGGAAGCTTGAGCGTAGTGAACTCCAGGCATCCTGGGGTTCAAGCACAAGGGCTTCCCAGAAGTGGTGATGCAACGCAGTAGGCTGAAAACGATTGGCATTTTTCTGGTTGCCGTCGTCCATCGATGCGTCATTAACAGGGGTATAGGTGCGGTTTGTGTCAGTGGCAGAGGCTTGAGAGTTTGCCGCTGCGGCCAGAAAAAGGCCCATTATTACGGTACTGCCAGCGCTTAACAGTAAGCGCTGGCGAATCGTTCGATAGGTCATAGTTTGGTTCGTTTCTATTCGATAGCGTTCTTAAAAACGGTTCTTCCACTCCCGTAGAGTGGTGAACGTGGCGAGGTCATCATCGTTTGCCCCCTGAGAGCCTGCCGCTTGGCGCACGCTATCGGTGCCCACGCGCAGGTAGGGGTTGATTTTCAGCTCGCGTCCTATCGTGCTGGGTAAAGTAGGCCGGTCTAACATCCGTGCCTTCTCACACTCCTGCAGTGCATGCGTAACAGCATCATTATCAGGGTCGGCAGCACGTGCAAACGTCAGGTTCGCCTGCGTGTATTCATGTGCTGCAAAGACCAGGGTATCTTCAGGTAGTTCCGCAAAGCGGTTCAATGAAGTAAACATCTGCTCTGGGGTGCCTTCAAACAAGCGTCCGCAACCGGCGCAAAATAGCGTGTCGCCGCAGAAAAGCAGGCCAGGAATACCCGGCGTAAAGTAGCTAATGTGATCAAGCGTATGGCCAGGAGTGGCCATAACTTCAAACAGGCGCCCCATAATGCGTACTTGGTCCCCTTCGCCCACTCGCTCATCAATTCCTTTGATGCTGGGGTTGTCAGGACCAATCACACGGGGTGAATAGCGCTTGGCTAGCGCATCTAGTCCGCCAGTGTGGTCCTGATGATGATGAGTAATCAGAATGGTATCCAGAGTGAGCGATTCACGCTCGAGGAACTCGATGACAGGCGCGGCTTCACCGGGGTCCACCACGCAAACACTTTGACTGGTATCCTGTCTTAATAGCCAAATATAGTTATCGCTTAGGGCAGGAATCGGTGTCACGCTCAGCATGGGCGAGATCCTTTAAGGTTCAAAATGACGGGCTGTGCGCGCGGAAGCTAGGCGCATAACGACGTTAAAAAGACGTTACTGTGGAGGGAAGCGCTGTTTATGTCAAATTCGCCAAAGGCCACCAGCCTCGCCCAGCGCATGACCAACGCGCAGGCGTACTGGCAAACAGAGGCAGGACGCGCGCTATGGGAAACCCAGCGGGCCTGCCTTGGCCCGGTGGTTGAGGGCCGTAAGGGCAGGCATAGCCTAGAGATGGGTATGGGGCCGGCATTAATGACAATGTCAGCAATCGCTCACCCGATTCGCTGGGCACCCAGCCTTGCGTTGGAAGACAGCGACTCGACGTTGGTATGCCCACCGGATCGTTTGGCGCTCCCCGACTGTTGCCTCGATACCGTTGTCATTCATCACTGGTTAGAACATCTTTCCGATGCGCACTACACGCTGCAAGAGGCCGCGCGCGTTACGGCGGATAATGGCGTGTTGGTACTGTTTGGCTTTAACCCGCTAGGCTTGAACGGGCTGACCCAGCGCTGGCGCAAGCAGCAGGCAGACTTCCCTTGGAGCGGCCATTGGCGCTCTGCGAGCCGGCTCAAGGATTGGCTGGCGTTTGTCGATTTTGAGGTGGAGCGCGTAGACTATTGCTGCTTTCGTGGCCCGATGAGCACCGCCTGCGGAGAGCGCTGGGAGGCGTTAGGGCGTCGGCATAATCTTCCTCTGGGCGAAAGTTATATGATTCAAGCGCAGCGTCGCCAGCGCCATGCACCGGTTCAGCGTGTGAAATTTGGGTTACGCGCGCCTGTGTCGCCCTCATCGTTAGGGGCCACACGCACGGGTGCGCCTATGCGGTATCCGGCAGGTCAACGTCGTCTAAAAAAGGATAGTGAACGTGAGTAAGCAAGCCGCCGAGGGGCTGCCCCGTGTGACGGTATATACCGATGGGGCCTGCCGAGGTAATCCAGGCCCGGGTGGCTGGGGGGTGGTGCTGGAAAGCGGCCCTCATCAGAAAACCTTAAAAGGCTATGAAGCAGATACGACCAATAATCGTATGGAGCTAATGGCTGCCATCATGGCACTGCGAACCCTCAATAAGCCTTGCGAAGTGGCGCTATGGACCGACTCACAATACGTGCGCCAGGGCATTACCCAGTGGATCCATAATTGGATTAAGCGCGGTTGGAAAACGGCGTCCAAGCAGCCCGTGAAAAATGCTGAGCTCTGGAAGACCCTCCACGAAGAAACCCAGCGGCATCAAGTAGAGTGGCACTGGGTAAAAGGGCACAGTGGTCATCCTGGTAATGAGCGTGCAGATGAGTTGGCTAATGAAGCCATCGATGAACACCAGAGGAGAGCGGCATGCGCCAAGTCATCCTAGATACGGAAACCACCGGCATTGACCCCAAAGATGGCCACCGACTGGTAGAGATCGGTGCCGTCGAGATGATTAATCGACGCTTTACCGGGCGCACCTACCACCAGTACATCAACCCAGAGCGCCACATCGACGCGGAAGTGGTCGCGGTACACGGCATTGACGATGCCAAAGTGGCTAATGAACCGGTCTTTGCCGAGATCGCAGATGAGTTCTGGGCGTTTATTGAAGGGGCCGAGCTGGTTATCCATAACGCGCCTTTTGATGTCGGCTTTATTGACCATGAGCTAGGCATGCTCAATAAGCGCCGCCAGGCACCCGCGTTAGGCCCGGTGCGAGATCACTGCCGTATTCTGGATACGCTAGTCATGGCACGGGAGATGCACCCAGGCCAGCGTAATAGCCTGGATGCGCTGTGTAAGCGCTACGACATCGATAATGGTCACCGGGTACTTCACGGCGCACTGTTGGATGCCGAGATTCTTGCTGATGTTTACCTAGCAATGACCGGCGGCCAAACGGCGCTAACGTTAGATGCAGAAAGTGGTGGTGACAAAAAACAGCAAAATCAGGCGAGCGAAGGGCTTTCAATACAGCGCCTCTCGCTAACCCCAGGCCAACTTCGGGTGGTGAGGCCAACTGCTGAAGAGCACGCCGCTCATCAAGCCAAATGCGAAGCGCATCAGTTGCGCTGGTTTCAAGAATCGTTAGACGGTACAGCTGCCGATGCTTAAACGTGAGATTCCCCATCATGCTAGAGAAGGGCGGGTGATCCGCGTTTCTCGTAGCCATATTGCGCCAGCGCCATTAACCGGAGAGCTAGGCCCGCTCCAGCCGTTTCAGCCCTGGAACGAACACATGCAGCCGCTGTGCTACTGGCACGATGAGCCCGTGGCGCTGCTGGTGGAGAATAAGCCGGGCGATGACTGGATTGACGGACGCCAGTGGCTTGGGGAACTGCCTGCCTCTTGGTTTGGTCTGCTCTCGACTGCATTACAGGTCGGTGCTTGGCTAGAGAACCACCGGTTTTGTGGCCGCTGTGGTGAAAAGGCCACCAAGCTTGAAGCAGAGTTTGCGATGCACTGTTATGCCTGCGGACATCGCAACTACCCGCGTATTTCGCCCTGTATCATCACCCTGGTAACCAGTGGTGAAGCGATGCTGCTAGCCCGTAGCCCGCGTTTTCCACCTGGGCGTTACTCTACTTTGGCAGGGTTTATTGAGCCTGGGGAGTCGGCGGAAGAGGCCGTGCATCGAGAGATATTTGAAGAGGTGGGCGTGCATGTGGACCAACTGCGTTACCACCATAGTCAGGCGTGGCCTTTTCCGCATTCGCTGATGTTTGGCTTTTTTGCCGAAGCCACCACGCGGCGCATCAAAATTGATGGCGTAGAAATTAGTGACGCCGCGTGGTTTTCACCGCGGCAGCTGCCGTCGCTGCCGCCGCCTTACACAATTTCGCGTGACTTAATTGAAACCCACCTGGCGCGATGGCGCTAGCAGGGCAGGCTTACTGGCTGGGGAACAAGCTGGTGAGCTTAGTCGCCAGCATTACGTTGCCGGTGGCTTTAAGCTTGCCAGTCATAAAGGCTGTCATGCCGTTAATGTCACCGTTCATAATCCCTTTTAGCGTGTCGGTGCTCATGCTTAGGCTGACCGACGGATCATCGTGTTCGCCTTCGTGTACCCCGAGTGTGCCGTCCTGAATATCCAGATAGTGGCTACCGGCGTCAGAAAAATGAAACTGGAAAACCTCGTTCATACCTTTTGCAGCCTCTGGGTTAAAGCGGGACTGCAACTTTTCAATCGTAGTGGATGACATAGGTAAGTTCCTAAGCGTTAATGGGAAACATCAGGTAATGCCTAAGACGAGACTATTTCAAACATTTGTTTTAATCAAGCCTCGTGTGCAACGTATGTAGAGTATGCGTGCCAGATAGTAAAAAAAGGTAATTGTTTTAAACGTTTAAACACCGTAATAGGAGAGTGACAATGGCTGAATGGCTCGCAGAAATGGGCACATTCTTACTGCAAACAACCCTGGTAATGTTGGCGGCTGGCCTGCTGGTTTTACTGGTGCCGCGTGGTAAAGAGAGCAACGAACATGGCCTAAAACTGCATGTTGAATCTCTGAATGATCAGCGCCGAGCGCGTAACCGGCGGTTACGTGTCACCACAACTGCCCAGGGGGCGCGTAAAAAACTGGTTAAAGCGTTTCGCCACGAAGAGAAAGCTCGGCAAAAGGCGGCCAAGAAAGACAAGAGCGAGGCCCAAAACGCCCAACAAAAAGTATGGGTGCTGGATTTCCATGGCGATATTAAAGCCTCGCAAGCCGAGCAATTCGCCCAAGAGGTATCGGCGGTGATTGAGGTGGCCAGCACTGATAATGAAGTCATTGTGCGTTTGGAATCAGCAGGTGGTCTGGTACACGCCTATGGCTTAGCCGCTGCTCAATTGGACCGGCTGCGAGAGGCGGGGCTCACCACCACGGTATGCATCGACAAAGTGGCCGCCAGCGGTGGATACATGATGGCCTGTACCGCCAGCCACATTAAAGCCGCCCCGTTTGCGGTGATTGGCTCTATTGGCGTGGTCGCCCAGGTGCCCAATATTCATCGCCTTCTCAAACGCAACGATATCGATGTTGAGCTACTTACTGCCGGTAAATATAAGCGCACGTTGACCGTACTTGGGGAAAACACCCAAGAAGGGCGTGAGAAATTTATCGATGACCTAGAAAACACCCACCACCTATTTAAAACTTACGTGGCTAAGCACCGGCCCGACATGGATATTGAAAAACTTGCCACCGGAGAGATTTGGTACGGCAGTGAAGCGTTAGAGCAGAAGCTGGTGGATAGCGTGGGAACCAGCGAGGCCTATTTAGTAGAGCGTATCGCCCAAGCCCAGGTGTATCGTGTGAAGCTAGAGCCGCCGAAAACCATTAGCCGCAAAGTCGGGCTAGCGATATCGGCGGGCGTGGAGCATGCCATGGTGAAGGCTCTGGGCGTGATCGACGCGGCGGGCTGGCAACGTCGTTAGATTCGCTTGAACAGCGAGTGCTAAGTAGCCAAGACTGAGTGCCCAATACTAGGCAGCATAGTGTTGCGCCAGGGTGTTAATAATTGCCTTGGCGCTTTCGCTGCTGAGTGAATAATAGATGGTTTGAGACTCCCGCCGCGTATTGACCAACTGGTCGCGACGCAAAATCGCCAAGTGCTGAGAAAGCGCCGACTGGCTCAATGAAAGCTGCTGATTAATTTGCGTTACCGACAGCTCTTTTTCTGCCAACAAACACAGGATCTGTAGGCGTTTTTCATTCGCCAACGCTTTGAGCAGGTTAGCGCCTGCCTCAATGGCATGACAGTTATGTTCCAGAAGACGTGCAGCGGCGCTAGTAGAAGCAGACATGAGGATCTCCTTGCCTACACTGTAGTGACAGCGTTGTTATAGATTATGTAGCCATCGTCGCGTCGCGAGGATTGGGTTGTTTAATGATCAGTAATTTAGCGGTTTTTGTCCAAATATGGGTTTAACGCTCTATCAATGGTAGTGAGGGCTTTTTTGTCGACAATGCCTGCGTTTGGCTACGGCTTTGGTCGCGTTTTATCCCATAGTATGAGGGTGAGATTGATGGTTACTTTATAAAGTGTCAACAATCCATCTTTGCTTCGAAGATGCTTATCAACCGACACAATAATCACAAGGTCACCATGAGCCTCTATCAGCGCACCTACCAGCACTCTATTGAGCATCCTGAGACTTTCTGGGTCGAGCAGGCCAAAAAGCTGCCTTGGTACACGCCGCCTAGCACCATCCTTACCTATGACGACCAGCAGCACGCTCGCTGGTTTGGCGATGGCGAACTGAATATTTGCTATGCCGCCATTGACTACCACGTTGAGCAAGGGCGCGGTGATCAACCCGCCATTTATTGGGACTCACCGGTTACTCAATCCAAGCAAACCATTAGCTACCTTGAGCTACGCGACCGGGTGGCGCGGTTTGCTGGCGGTCTTGCCAAGATGGGGGTAACCAAAGGCGACCGTGTCATTATTTATATGCCCATGGTGCCTGAGGCGCTGATTGCCATGTACGCCTGCGCCCGTTTAGGCGCGGTGCACTCGGTAGTGTTTGGCGGCTTTGCGCCCCACGAGCTGGCAGCTCGCATTGAAGATGCCGAACCGAAAGTAGTGATTGCTGCTTCCTGTGGAGTCGAAGTTGATAAAGTGCTGCCCTATAAGCCCATTGTCGAAAAAGCTATCTCGCTGAGCAGCTTCAAGCCAGATGCTTGCGTGGTATTTCAGCGCGCAGCGCATCGTGCAGAGTTACAACCCAGCGATGTGGACTGGCACGAGCTGGTGGCGGATGCTCCCTTTGTGGATTGCGTACCCGTGAAAGCCACCGACCCGCTGTATGTGCTCTATACCTCCGGCACTACTGGCAAGCCCAAAGGCGTGGTGCGAGACACTGGCGGCTATGCGGTCGCCTTGGCCTATTCGATGGAAGTGATTTACGACCTTAATCCAGGCGATGTGATGTTTACCGCTTCGGATGTGGGCTGGGTAGTAGGGCACTCCTATATCGTTTACGCGCCGCTGCTGCGCGGTTGCACCACGGTAGTATATGAAGGTAAACCGGTGAAAACACCGGATGCAGGGGCGTTTTGGCGTTTGATTGATGAGTACAAAGTGAAGAGTTTTTTCACCGCCCCAACAGCGTTTCGGGCCATCAAAAAAGAGGACCCTGAGGCCAAGCAGCTAGAAAAGTACGATATTAGCAGCCTGCAGCACTTATATGTTGCTGGTGAGCGCTTAGATCCACCGACTTTTCATTGGTTGGATGACCTGCTCGATGTGCCGGTCATCGACCACTGGTGGCAAACTGAAACCGGCTGGCCGATTGCCGCCAACTTGCCGGGCATTGAAGCAGCGGCCACTAAAGCAGGCTCTGCTACTTACCCTGTGCCTGGTTTCAACGTGCAGATTTTGGACCGCGACGGCGAACAAGCGCCCGCCATGCAGCAAGGCAGCGTCGTCATCAAGCAGCCGCTGCCGCCGGGGTGTTTGGTGGGTGTCTGGCGTGATCCGCAGCGCTTTCACAGTGCCTACATGGCCGCTTACCCTGGCTATTACCTAACCGGCGACGGCGGCTACTTTGATGAGGAGGGCTACCTGTTCATCATGGGGCGCACCGATGATGTGATTAACGTAGCGGGTCATCGCCTTTCTACCGGTGAGATGGAAGAAGTAGTAGGCGCGCATCCGGCAGTGGCGGAATGTGCGGTAATCGGCATTCATGATGAACTAAAAGGGCAGCTACCAGTGGGGCTAGTGATTCCCAAAGATGGCTTTAACGGCGACGAAGCAACCCTGGAAGCAGAACTGATTGAGCGCATGCGTGAACATATCGGCCCCATCGCCTGTTTTAAGCAGGTGCTGGTAGTGAACCGGTTGCCCAAAACCCGCTCGGGCAAGATACTGCGCAAACTGCTGCGCAATATCGCCGATGGAAAACCCTTCGGCATTCCCTCTACCATTGATGACCCCACTAGTTTGGAAGATGTACATGCCGCGATGCGTGAACGCAACGTGGGTGCTGCCGATCAAGCAACCTCCACCGATAGCTAATAAGCATCTTCTCTGCCACGCTCAAACCACGCACAAAGCCGCCCAACCCCATGAGCGGCTTTGTGCGTTTGCCGTGAGGAACGCGTATAATGCGCGCCCCAGTGGCGCTCAACGCGCTTTTTCGAGGGTTCCCTAACCCCTCTATCAACCAAAAAAAGGCCAATCTGTATGTTTGCTTTAACCGACGCTCAGCATCGCCGTTGCCTCATGGTAATGGTCGCCTTCCATATCGCCATCATTGCTGCCAGTAACTATCTGGTGCAGCTACCGTTTACGCTGTTTGGGTTTCATACCACCTGGGGTGCGTTCAGCTTTCCGTTTATCTTTCTAGCCACCGACTTAACGGTGCGCCTATTTGGTAAAGGGCCAGCCCGCACGATTATCCTACGCGTGATGTTTCCGGCGCTGTTGGTGTCTTACGTGGTGTCAGTGATCTTCCCACGCGGCAGCTTTGCCGGCATTGAGGCACTCGGCGAGTGGAACCTGTTTGTTGCCCGCATTGCAGTTGCCAGCTTCCTTGCTTACGTATTGGGGCAACTGCTCGATGTGCAGGTGTTTGACCGCCTGCGCCAGTGGGCGTGGTGGGTCGCACCTGTGTGCTCGACCATTGTGGGCAATCTTGCCGATACGTTTGCCTTCTTTGCCACCGCCTTCTATAACAGTCCTGACCCCTTTATGGCTCAGCACTGGGTAGAAATTGCTGCCGTTGACTACGCCATTAAGCTGGGCATTAGCCTGCTGTTCTTCCTGCCCCTCTATGGCCTGCTGCTCGCATGGCTAACGCGTCGTTTGGTGGTATGGACAGGGCAGGGCGATGCTGCGCCGCGAACCGCTTAACCGATAAGGAAATAGCATGACCGACAATGTCCCCGTGGATCTTTACGCGATTGACCTGCCTGCTGACGCCGACACGGATAGCCAGCCGCTGGTCGTGATTCATGGCTTGCTCGGCAGTGCCGATAATTGGCGCTCGCATTTGAAAGTATGGCAGCGCAAGCGCCGGGTAGTGGCGGTGGACCTGCGTAATCACGGACGCTCCCCACACGCAGAAGGCATGAGCTATAGCGCCATGAGCCAGGATGTGCTGGCAGCGTTAGATAAGCTGGGTATTGAGCAAGCGCATATTTTAGGCCACTCCATGGGCGGCAAGGTAGCCATTACGCTGGCGCGCCAAGCGCCGCAGCGTTGCCTCTCGCTAATGGTGGCCGATATTGCCCCGGTGGCCTATCAGCACGGCCATGACGATGTGTTTGCTGCCCTGGAGCAAGTACGAAAAGGCAAGCCAACCGATCGCCGCGAAGCAGACGCCCTGCTAGCAGAGCACGTCGATTCGCGCCCTACGCGGCTGTTTTTGGCCACCAACCTCGTGCGCGATGAGCAGGGCATTATGGGCGTGCGGGTTGGCCTGGATGAAATCCAACGCGGCTACGAGGCCATTATCGGTGAGCCCGATGGTGATTCCCCGTTTGAAGGCGCGACGCTGGTACTGCGCGGTGCCAATTCCCACTACGTGAGCGACGATATGCTGCCAGCGCTGCGTGAAGTGCTGCCTCGGGCGCGGCTGGTCACCCTCAAAAACGCTGGCCACTGGCTGCATGCCGACCAGCCTGATGCGTTTCAGCAAGCGATCGACGCCTTTATAGCGGCGCAATCGTAATTACGGCGTGCGGGTTAGCGC
Organism: Vreelandella sp. L-15; assembly: GCF_056857635.1. NCBI lineage: Bacteria > Pseudomonadati > Pseudomonadota > Gammaproteobacteria > Oceanospirillales > Halomonadaceae > Vreelandella > Vreelandella sp. L-15. Next base: position 33,652 of record NZ_JBSXNN010000062.1, read on the forward strand.
TCCATCAGTAAGTGGGGGTTCACCGCCAGCCGCGTGACGGGAATTGAATTTTCTGTGACGCCCGCACTCTGCAAGTAGCTTTCAAACGCCGCATAGCGCCGCTCGTCTAGTGCCGCAGGGCTTAACGCAACGCGGCGGAGCAGGTCATCCCACGCCTCTTGATTGATGGGGTTATCCAGTACGGGGTGTGTTGTGACCAGCAGCGTCCAGGCTTCTTCAGGGTGCTCAATCATCCAGTTGCTGGCCTCTTCCAGAGCGATTAGCACCCGCGACCAGGTGGTGGCCTGACGAGCAACGGAGTCGCTATTGGCTAATAGAATCAGCCCATCGTGGCGCGGGATATCGATGTCGCTGTAGCGCACGGTATGAGTGACGATGCCATCGGAGGCGAGCTGCTGGGGTAGCGTATGAAAAAAACCATCCGCCACGGCGTCTACTCTGCTCGAACGTAGTGCATCGGCGGCATCAAAATGGACGCTTTCAGGCGCAACGAAGTCATCGACTTGGCGCACTGAACGGGGCAGAAGTTGTTCCACTAACACATCACGCCCCTCGCGGGTGGAATAACCGTAGTGTAAATCGGCTAGGGCGTCGGCAACCGCTGCGGGTGCTGGCGCTTCACCTGACACGATCACTGCATTTAACGGTGTTTCTATCAGCGTGGCGATGCGTGTAATTGGCGCGCCATCGTGGGCATGTAAATGTAGCAGCGGCTGGCGGGTGAGCGCTAAATCAACTTCTCCGGCCGCCAGCAGCTTAATCGCAATGGATGGGTCGGCTGGGGTTAATAGCTCGATTTCAAGCCCTTGGGCAGCAAACAGGGCCCGCTCTTTCGCCACGATGAGGGCGGCATGCTGGGGGCTTAAGTACCAATCTAGCATCAGCGTTAGCTGTTTCAGTGGCGGCGGATCGAGAGGGGGCGGGGGAATCACCGCCATACTGGGCGCTTCTTCAGGTACTTCAGCTGCGCTGTTATCGCCTGCGGGCCACAGCCCTTCAGGAAGCGCTACATCGCTTTCTAAAGAAAGAGGGGCGTCGAGGTTTCCTGAATCACGCTCTTCGTTTGCGTAAGTTGCTGAAAATGAAAATAATAAAAAAAAGAACAGTGACAGTGCTAGAAATGAACGTTCACGCCAAAAAGCGTTCAACATAACCTCAACTCCCGATGGTAGGACGGCGGAGTTTAGCTGTCAGGCAAAGCATCTGGCTAGTCCCTTGCATAAACCTAGCGAACACGCTCAGTAAATTCAGCAACGATATGCAATAATAGAACGGCATTAATGTAGAGATGGAGAGACATGGACGCAATTTATACGTTCTTCCTAGTGGGTGGTTCCCTAATGGCGCTCAGCATCCTCGCGAGTCGTCTCTCTTCCATGGTGGGCGTACCGATACTGCTGATTTTCTTGGGCCTCGGGATGTTGGCCGGAGAGGAAGGCCTGCTAGGCGTCGAGTTCGATGACTATTCCATGGCCTTTACGATCGGCCATCTAGCGCTCGCCATGATTCTGCTCGATGGTGGGTTGCGCACGCGTCTCAAAACATTCCGAGTCGGGTTTCGTCCTGCGCTCTCTCTGGCGACGTTCGGTGTCTTCATTACCAGCGCCATCGTCGGCGTCATTGCCATGTGGGTATTTGATCTCTCCTTGGTGCAAGGGCTGCTGGTAGGTGCCATCGTCGGGTCTACCGATGCTGCGGCGGTCTTCTCCATGTTAAGCGGACGGGGAGTGAACCTTAACGAACGGGTAGGGGCGACGCTGGAAATCGAATCGGGTACCAACGACCCGATGGCGATCTTTCTAACACTGATGCTGGTAGAGCTGCTGGTCGGTGACATCGGCGCTGTCAGCGAAACGTTGCTGTTCTTCGTTTCTCAGTTTGGTATTGGGTTGGCCGTCGGCATTGGGGGCGGATGGCTTAGCGCTAAACTGCTCCGCTGGCTGGACTTGGCACCTGGTCTTTATGCCATGCTGGCGCTGGCACTTGGCTTTAGCGTGTTCGGGTTGACCAGCGTGCTGGGAGGCAGCGGCTTTTTAGCGATTTATCTAGCGGGCCTGATGATTGGTAATCAGCCAGGCCGCCACCTCAATTTCATCCTGCCCGTACACGATGGTTTGGCCTGGTTGAGCCAAATTGGCTTGTTCTTGGTGCTGGGATTGCTGGTGACGCCCAGCGAGCTTTGGGACGTGGCCCTGCCCGCTGGCTTCGTTGCGTTGGCGTTGATCTTCGTTGCTCGCCCGCTGGCCGTCTTGATTAGCATTAAACCCTTTTTCAAATTCCGTTGGCGCGAAACCCTCTTCATTGCCTGGGTCGGCCTGCGCGGAGCCGTTCCGATCGTGCTCGCCATTTTTCCAGTGATTGGCGGAGTCGAAAACGCGTCGCTCTACTTTAATGTCGCCTTTGCGGTGGTGCTGATGTCGCTGCTGATTCAAGGCGGCTCTCTCACCCTCATGGCCCGCTGGCTGAAAGTAGAAGTACCCGCGGGTACCATGCCCAACCGTCGCGGTCCACTGGGCATCCTGCCGGAAAACGATTTTGAAATGTTCGTCTACACGGTAGAAAACCAGGACTTGGACGATGTGCCTATCCGGCTGCTGCGGTTTCCCTCCGGCGCCTTGATCTCGGCGTTGTTCCGCAACCATGTCATGCTCCACCCCAAAGGCAGCACCCGACTGAAACTGGGGGATGTGGTCTGCGTGATTGGTCGCAGTGAAGACCTGGTGGCCCTGAATCGCTTGTTCAATGGCGATGCCAAGCTCAAGCAAGAGCGCGCCTTCTTTGGCACCTTTACTTTGGACGGCAACGCCCAAATGCAAGACATCGCTCAAGCCTACGGCTTGACTCTGAGCCCCGGCGAGCAGGAGATGACCCTGGCCGAGTTCGTCTCTCTGCGGGTAGGCGGCCACCCAGTGGTGGGGGACGACGTGGACTGGCACGGCATTCACTGGGTCGTCAGTGAAATGGAAGGCGGCGACATTACCCGGGTAGGCTTAAGGCTCTACTAATTTATTCAAAAGGCGTTGACTTACAAGGAGAAGCTGTTAGTATACGCACCCATAAGCCGGAGGGATGGCAGAGCGGTTGAATGCACCGGTCTTGAAAACCGGCATAGGTTAATAGCCTATCCAGGGTTCGAATCCCTGTCCCTCCGCCATTATCAAAAAAGCCCGTGAGTCAATGACTTACGGGCTTTGATTTTTTGTATTCTAACCACTTTTTCTAACCATTTTTTGAGAGCTATTCTCAGGTAGTTATACTGGATAGATTTCCAGTTTCATGGTGAAAAGTCGGTTCCCCTCCTGACCTTCTTTCTAGCCTTTCATTCTGCTGGGCACCTAACCGATATGGGCCGCCGCGCTGTAGCGAGCGCCACCGATCCCGCCGCTAGTCAGCCGACACGCCCCGCCGAACTCCCGCTGGGGGTAGTGCGCGCGGGTGACAAGTAGTGCTGAAATTAATGTGAGCGAGCCGCACCGGGTGCGGTTGATTGTTGTTGTTTAGCCGAAGCCTCACGCATTCGACGCTGTGGAGGTGGTGGCCATAGCCAGCCGTAAAAGGTGACGATCCGCACCTTTTACGCTGAAACGATGGGTAACGCATTGATTTGGCGTAATTGTGTCACTGAGACACCTTTTACGCTGGCACCGTAGGCAACATATTGATTTAGCGTAATTCCTTCAGAGAGTCGGAATTACAGCCACACGCTACCTTAGCGGCTGTGGCTGTGCTCTTGAATGTAAGTCTTTAGCGCCTGATCTATGCGCCGTTGCCAGCCTTCCCCTTGCGCTTTGAAGTGCTCGATCACTTCCGGAGATAAGCGGATGGAGGTCTTTACCTTGGTGGGTGCCTGCTGGCGGCCACGCTGACCAATGGCGCGTTGTAGGTTAGTGGGCAACACCTCAGACATAGGGCGCATCTGCTTAACGTCCTGGTCTGTGAGTTCTCTTACTTCACCGTCTTTATTCGTGAGCCGCGTTTTCATAGCGCCTTACCTCCCGTGTGTTGGCTTTCCTCAGGCTGATAACCCGTATGCCGCCTTCAATGGGCGTAAAGCACACCACGTGTACCCTTTGCCCGATCTTGCCCAACCCGATGAAGCGCTGTTCTGGATAGTCATAGCGGTCATCTTCATGGAATAGCGCGCCGTCCCAGTCAAAGCGTTCAACCGCTGTGAAAGGTAAGCCGCGCTCCTCCTCATTGCGAGCGCTTTTGTTCGGGTCAAAGTCGATTATCATGTTATTTAATTGTATGGACAAAAAGAGAGAAAGGAAAGTTCTATCTAGCTGGCGCTAGGGTCATAGCTACGCCGTTGTTTGCTGGGGTAGGGTATTCCGTTATTAGCTTGGGCTGCCTGGCCACCGCTTGAAAGCGGGCAAGCCGGGGAAGGTAAAGCGCCCACCTACCTTAGTGTGTTGCGGGGGCTGAGCGTGTACGAGCGCAGGTGGGCGATGAAGCCTTGCGCCAGCACTGCCGCGCTCAGCTCGCCAGGTTGTTGGCCCTGAGGTGGCTAACCCAACGCGGGATGTGATTAAAGATTGGGCGCAGGAGACGTTCACCGCTACCCACACCGATCAACAGCCCAGCGAGCATCATGGGATAGCACCGCCTGCTCGCGCTTGCGATGGGCCTTGGCAGCTTTGCTTAACTGGCATTGGTAGCGAATGGGGCGAACAGTATGCCGGATATTTAGCCGGTGCCATTGAAGCCGCCGAGCGGGGTGTGGCGGGCTTGTTGGCTAAGTAGAGCGCTTGCCTACGCGCTAATCCAGCAGCGATTCGCCAGAGCGAGTGAGCAGCGCTTTTAGGCTGGGGGATTCAAACCGGCGTTGAATGGTAATGGCGTAGAATTCTTCCCATACGCCGGGCAGCGCGCCGTAATCTTTTAGCGTGCCGTTGTGCAGCTCGTCACGTACTACCACGGGGGGCATAACGGCAATGTGCTGCGTGTCCCGCGCCAGTAGGCGCATCATTGCCATGTCGTCGACTTCGGCGGCAATCTTGGGCGTTAGCCGGTAGTGGCTGCACAGCTGGTCGAAGGCGTGGCGAGTGGCGTTTTCAACCCCAGGCAGAATAAACGCGTGGCCGTTTAAGCCTTTGGGAAAAGCAGGGGGCGGCGAGAGGTGGGGTGCTGCAATTAAACTTACCGGCTGGCGCGCTAACCGTTGGGAGCGCCAGGGGTGTTCACTATCGCCACGCACGGGTTGGTTAGAGAGCACCACGTCTAGCTTGTGGACCGAAAGCCGCCTTAGCAGGTCATCCAGACCACCGCTTTGCAGTATCAAATCTAGGTCGTCTCGGCCCAGCAGCGGCCGTACAAATCCTTCCTGAAAGTTGCGCGATAGCGTGGCCACTGCCCCGACGCGTACCACTTCGCGATGGGCGTGGCCGCCTTCAGCAAACAGCGCGCTCAGCTCTTCGCCTTGGGTGAAGATGATTTCCGCGTAATCAAACGCCATCCTACCCGCTTCGGAAAGGTGCAGCTGCCGCCCTTCGCGAATAAACAGCGCTTGGCCTAGGCGCTCCTCTAACTGACGAATTTGCTGGGAAAGCGACGACTGTGACACGTGCAGCGCTTCGGCCGTGCGGGTCAGGTGGCCTGATTTCGCCACTTGCCAAAAATAGTAAAGGTGATGGTAGTTGAGCTTCATGGCAGAGGGGCCTCAGGCTGCGTGTTGGCTATTTGTTCTGTTTTAAAGAACGATTCTTTAAAAATAAACTATTTTTTATATGGTGGCGAGCTGGGCATAGTTTGTGGCATACGACTGAAGGGGAAAGGCTATGCCACATTTCATCAACATAACGGTGCTATCACTGCTAGCGCTGTGGTTACTGGTCCCGGTTTCGCTGTTAGTGATGGCGGGCGTCAGCGCACGGGCCAGCACGCCCGCATCGCTGAAGCGCGCTTGGCAAATAGGCCGCTGGTTAACGGCAAGCGCGCTGGTCGCGAGCCTAGCGGTGGGCGGGCTGCTGGTGCTGGATGCACTGGGTGTACCCACTGGCCTGCCCGAAGCCGCGCAGCCGCTGGGCTTGTATCCGGATGGTTTGGCCGTGTGGATGGCGCTACTCATCAGCCTGTTAGGCACGGTGCTGCTGCGTTTTGCAGAGAACTACCTAAAGGGCGACCGTGGCGAGCGTCGGTTTTTGCCCTGGTGTTTGGTGGTGCTGGCAAGCGTGATGCTGCTGGTCTTTACCCATCACCTAGTCGTGATGCTGATTGCCTGGGTGGGCGTGAGTGTGGCGCTGCACCACTTATTAACGCTCTACCCTGAGCGTGTGGAAGCCCAACGGGCGGCATGGCAAAAATTTGTGGTTAGCCGTATAGGCGATGCGGCGCTGATTGTAGCGGTAGTGCTTTTATATGCACGTTTCGGTACCTTTCAGCTACCTGAGCTGTTTGCGGCCGCTGCGGCGTCCTCTGGCGGCTGGCAGGTGGAGGCTGCCTCGGTGGCGCTGGCCATCGCGGCGCTGTGCAAATGCGCCCAGGTGCCGATGCATGGCTGGTTGATCAAAGTGATGGAAGCGCCCACGCCGGTCTCCGCGCTGCTGCATGCGGGGGTGATTAACCTGGGGGGCTTTGTGTGGCTGCGTTTGTTCCCGGTGTTTGATGGCCTAATGCTAGGCCACTACCTGCTGATTACGGTGGGCGGTTTTACCGCGCTGGTCGCGGTGATGACAATGCTGACCCAAACCTCCGTGAAGCATGCCTTGGCGTGGTCTACCTGCGCGCAAATGGGCTTTATGCTGTTTGAAATTGGTGTAGGGGCGTACACCTTGGCGCTAGCCCACCTGCTGGCGCACTCGCTTTACAAAGCCCACTCCTTCTTGGCGTCTGGCCGTACCGTGAGGGCCTCGCGCTGTGAGCGCCTGCCGCTTGCACCGCTGCGTCAGCGTCTTTCTCTTGCGCTGCCTGCGGCCGCTGTCGCGGCGATGGTACTGATGCTGTGGCCCTCGCTGGTTAGCCATAATCCGCTGCTGGGTGCACTGCTTAGCTTGGCGGTGGGCAGCACGCTGTTGGGCATGCCGGTGGGCACCGCCAAACCCAAGCGTTTAGCGCTGGTAGGAATGGCGCTTGCCCTGGTGCCGCTGTATGCCTTACTACACAGCGTGTTGGCACCTGCACTGCCCAGCGCCTACACGCCCTTAACACTCACGGCAGGACTTTTAGGAACACTGATGCTGGCAAGCCTAGTGTTGGCCGCTGTAGCCGTCACGCTGTTCCCTCAGGCTGCCTGGGTAGCCCGCTGGCGCGTTCACTTTAGCCAGGGGCTTTACCTGGCACTGCCGTTTCAGCGTGCGGTGGATGCGGTAGCCCCCATTCGTGCCTGGACGGGTCCCTCATCGCTTGCCCCTGGTTTAAAAGGAGAGTGGTCATGAGTCAGCCTATTGCCGTAGACACATCCTCACACCATTCGTCAGTGCCGTCGCCAGAGCAGTATCGCGATGCGCTAAAGCGCGCGACCGATGCCATTGCCCCGGTGTGGCCGCTGGACCAGTGGATTGCGGTCAACCCCTGGTGGGGCCTGAAGCATCAGCCCATTGAGCAGGTGAGCCAAGCGCTCAGCCGCCGGGCCGGGCAGCCGATGACCATGCCTGCCGAGTTTTATCGTAACGCTTGGGAATCGGGCCGGATTACCCCGCAAGACCTACAGCAGGCGCTGCGCCAAGGCGGCTACGCTTATACCGAGCAGAGCCTAGTGAGCTACTTGGCAACACCGCCGAAGCCGGTAACGCCGCTACGCAGCGCCTGGGATTCCCTGGCAGGGCATGACGGGTTTGAACCGCTGGCGGAGAGCTGTGCGAGCTACTTCGATCACCATCAACAGCGCTGGGCAAGCCGTGCTGTGCCTTCGCTTTATCACTTCTGGAAAACGGCGGCACAGCACGATCTGCGCTGGCCTAAAGCGCAGCGCCAGGCGCTACACACTCTGCCAGATGACCCCGCCGCAGCGGTTGCGCAAATAGCCGAGGATTGGGCGCTCACCCCAGAAGCGTTTGAGGCGCTAGCCCACACGCTGCTGCTACGGGTTAACGGTTGGGCTTCCTGGTGCCAAGGCATTGGTTGGCATACTGCCCACCAGCAGGCAGAGGCGGGCATCACCCAGCTGGCTGCCATGGTACTGGCATGGGAGTGGATAGGCGTTGTGCAGCTCACTAGCACCCAACAGAGCGAGTGGTTTGCCCAGTGGCAAACCGCCGGTGCCGCCATTACTTCTCCGCATGAGGCGCTGTGGTGCTGGCAGCACGCCTATGAGTTGGGTTATCAGCGGACGCTAGCCATAACGTTAGCCGCGCCGAGTGCCGAGTTTTCCTCCGCTCCCAAGGTACAGGCTGCGTTCTGTATCGATGTACGCTCTGAGCGGTTCCGTCGCCATTTAGAGCAGGCCACCCCTACCGTTGCCACATTAGGCGTCGCGGGGTTCTTCGCTATGCCGGTGGCCGATGCGGCTACAGGGCCTGGGCGTGCCCAGCCCCGCGTGCCGGGGTTGTTAAAACCGACTTATCGGGTGGGCTCGTTGCAGCCGCAGCAGCGGGGCGTTCAGCGCTATCAAAAAGAGAGCCAGCGCCAAAGCGTGCGCCATGCGAAGTACGCGCCGCTTTCAACCTTTACCCTGGTGGAAACAACCGGCATTGCCTGGGGCTGGAAGCTGATTAAAGACAGCCTGCGTAAACAGGCAACCGTGCCCCAGTGCGAAGCGCCCGCCGGGCTTTTTCACACCTACGACGGCGAGCCAATTGCCCGCCATGAAAAAATAGCGCTGGCGAAAAACCTGCTAACGCTGCTGGGAACCCCCACGGCGTCGCTGCTGGTGCTGGTGGGCCACGACTCCCAAAGCGAAAACAACCCGCATCACGCCGGGCTGACCTGCGGGGCCTGCGGCGGGCAGGGCGGCGGCATGAATGCGCGAGTGGCCGCTGCGCTGCTGAACGACCTAGAAGTACAGCAGGCCGTACAACACGCAGGTATGACGTTGCCCAGCCCTTTTCACGTATTGGCCGCCACCCACTGCACGCTCACCGACCGCGTGCACGTCTATCGGGATGAGCAGATGCCCGAAGCGCTAGAAGACGCGCTGGCCGCATTTGAAAGCGGTGTACACGTGGCGGGTGAGGCTACTCGTCTAGAGCGGGCACCTGACCTGGGGGTGGATGACGCCGACCCTATTGAGCGCCTGAAAACCTTCGCTACGCGCGGTGCCGACTGGTCGCAACCACGGCCTGAGTGGGGGTTGGTAAATAACGCCGCGCTTATTTTAGCGCCACGGGCGCGTACCCAAGGGAAAGCGTTGGAAGGGCGCGCGTTCTTGCACGACTACCACCCAGAGCAAGATCCAGAAGGCAAGGTGTTAGAAGGGCTGATGATGGCACCGATGCTGGTGGCCAGTTGGATCAACCTGCAGTACTACGCGTCTACCGTGGTGCCTGGGCTGTACGGCGCTGGCAATAAGCTGCTGCATTCAGTGGTGGGTGGCCATGTGGGCGTTATTGAAGGTAATTCGCCCCAACTGCGCATTGGCCTGCCGGAGCAGTCGCTGCGCGATGGCGAGAAGCTTCATCACGAGCCGTTGCGCTTAACCGTGGTGATCGACGCGCCCAGAGAACGCATCGAAGCGATTATTGAACGCCAGCCGGTGGTGGCCGATTTAATCAACCACCGCTGGCTGTGGCTCACCCGGATGGGGGATAACGGCCTTGAGCGCTATTCGCCAGAAGGCTGGCAGCCGGTTGCCGTTTGAGGGGCGAGCTACTCAGCGCTGAGGCACGATGAGCACGCTGCCTTTAGCGTCTTCTCCAGCGGAGACCAAATAACCTTCAAAACTCTCGCCATTCAGGCCGTAAGTGATGTCTTTGCCGCTAGGGGTATAGCCATAGACCGTTGTGGAAAGTAATAAGGTGGAAAAGGTAAGGGCAGAAAGTGTAGAAATACCCGTTACTGAGAGGGGAGTGGGGATTTTAAAGCGCATTGTAGTGTCCAAGTCGATGTGGGAGTTAAAGCATGCCGAGAGGAGATGCGTAAAAACGTGCGAATTGCGTGGAAGACAAAGACTTGCGTCTGGAACTAGGTAACGGCATGCTTGTCCGTTGATAGTATGACTACTAGGGAGCATAGATACATGGCTTTTAACGATTCGAATATGGCAAGAACGCAAACACACAGTTCGGTGAGTAGTGCGAGCGCCAATAAGGTGTTACGCAACACATACGCGCTGCTGGCAATGACGCTGCTGTTCTCTGCCGTCACCGCGGGTGCCTCAGTGGCGATGGGCATCCAGCAGATGAATATCTTTGTATTCTTCATCGGTGCTTACGGCTTGATGTTCCTGGTTCACAAAACAGCTAACTCCGCAGTTGGACTGCTGTCGACCTTTGCGTTTACTGGCTTTATGGGCTTTACCCTGGGCCCAATTATTTCTGCGTACCTAACGTTGCCTAATGGCGGTGCGCTGATTATGAATGCGCTGGCTATGACCGGCCTGACGTTTATTGGCCTCTCTGCGGTTGCGTTGACCACGAAGAAAGATTTCAGCTTCCTCAGCAATTTCCTGATGGCAGGTGCCATCGTGTTGATTCTGGCGATGGTTGCAGGCATCTTCTTCAACATTCCTGCGCTGTCGCTGATGGTTTCTGCAGGCTTCGTGCTGTTTGCTTCTGCCGCGATTCTCTATCAAACCAGCGAAATTGTGCACCGCGCTGGCGAGACCAACTACATCCTCGCTACCGTGACGCTGTACGTTTCTATCTACAATCTGTTCGTCAGCCTGCTGTCTATTCTGGGCATCATGAGCAACGATTGATTGGGTAGCAAGAACGCGATCACTTGATCGAAGTGACATCAATGACAGACCCTACTCAGTAGGGTCTGTTTTTTTTCGTTGAATTGGCACGAGATGATGCAATGGAGTACGGCTTATTAGTCATGGGTGCCCCCTACACAAGTGCGGCACCTCATTCGGCACTGCGCTTTGCTAAAGCAGTGATCAGCCGAGGCCATCAAGTGGCGGGCGTATTCTTCTATCAAGAAGGGATTCATAACGCCTCCAGCTTAATGACACCTCCGCAGGATGAACTCAACATGCGCGACGCTTGGATAGCGCTGCATCATGAGCATGGCGTGATGCTGGACGTGTGCATTGCGGCGGCGCTGCGCCGTGGCGTAATGAGTGAAGCTGAGGCAAAACGCCATGGGCAAGCGCACTTTAATCTGGATGCGCCATTTGAGTTAACCGGGTTAGGGCAACTGCTGACGCTTCAGCAGCGCTGTGACCGTTTAATCACATTTGCCTAGAGAGAGCGCCCAATGAGTCATGAACACGAGCGGCTAGTGATTATTCGCCATGCCCCCTATAGCTCCAATGCCTTGAGAGAAGGGCTAGATGTAGCGCTGGTCGCTGCGGCTTTTGGCCAAACGGTTAGTCTATTGTTTCTTGGCCAGGGAGTGCTGGCGCTTCTCAAAGAGCAGGCAGCCGGTGCGCCAGGACAAAAGGCAACGCTACCGACCATTGATATGCTGGAGATGTATGATATCGACCAGCTGCTAGTGCCTCAAAGCGCGCTGGATGCGTTGAACTTGCAAGCAGCCCAACTAGTGGATGGGGCCACGGTGGTGGCCGACGATACCTTACCCGAATTGGTACAGCGTCACTCCTATGTCATGAATTTTTAAGCGGGCAGCAACATGTTACATATTCTGAACAAGCCCCCGCACAGCGAAGCGGCCGCGCAGATGCTCTCTACCGTTGCGGAGGGCGATGGTATTTTACTGATTGAAGATGCCGTACAGGCGTTACTGCATGCTGATTGGCAAGGTTGGGATGCGGCGGCTGATGTGAGCGTGTGTGTGCTAAAAGAGGATGCGGCTTCTCGCGGCTTAAGCGGAGCTGCGCTCAATAGCCAAGCAATCCTGGTGGATATGGAAGGCTTTGTCGAACTGACTGAGCAGCATACTAAGATTCTGTCATGGTACTAAATCAATGAGTGATGAAAATTTATACCGTTATCTTGATGCTAATAAACAAATCAAACTCGACCCTGAGGGGTATTTAGTAAAGCAAGGGGACTGGGACGAGGGGGTTGCCGATTTGTTAGCTAAGGATGAAGAGCTAACACTTACAGAGGAGCACTGGGAGCTCATTCGCGTGGTGCGGGATTTTTATGCCCGCTATGAAATGGCACCAGCGATGCGACCGCTAGTCAAAGCCACCAAGCAAGCATTAGGCGAGGAAAAAGGGCGCTCGGTCTATTTAATGAGCCTATTCCCCGGCAGCCCGCCGAAACGTTTGGCTCGTATTGCTGGGTTGCCGAAGCCGACGAACTGCTTGTAGTAAGCAACCTTAGCGCTAAACCAAATCCCCTCGGGTACACACCGATAGCACGACAGCATCGTCTTGGCTGGTAGAGACTAGGGCGTGGCCCATGTCACTATCGAAGTAGATGCTGTCGCCCTCGGCCAGTACCAGCGGCGCATAGAATTCTGTATAAAGCATGATGTCGCCGTGCAGCACCATCAAAAACTCTTCGCCATCGTGACGCACCCACTGGTGATACTCTTCGAAACTACGCGCCCGTACGATGGTTTTAAACGGAATCATGCGCTTTTGCGCAAGCTGATGGCCCAGCAACTCATGCTCGTAGGTGGGAGTAGGGTGCAACTGCCCTTTTCCTTTCCGCGTGAGATCGCGCCTACCCATGGTGTAGCGTTCGCGTTTGGGTGGCGTAAAGAGCTGGGGCAGGTCGATATTGAGACCACTAATCAGTTTCTGCACCACGCTAAACGTCGGCGACACCTGATCGTTCTCGATTTTGGAGAGCGTGGAGCGAGCAATGCCGGTGCGCTGGCTCACATCTTCCAACGTCCACTGATTGGCAAGGCGAATTTGCTTGAGGCGCTCGCCCAGGCGTAACGGCTCGACAAAAGGTTTGCGCCCTGACGCGATGCGCAGCGCTGCGTGCTCTTCAGAAGTGGCGGTCATAACGGTCACGTAGAATGGAGGCCAACATAGTGGCTGCATAGTACCACAGCTCCCTAACCGCGGGTGCGGCTAGGGAACATTGGTGAAGGGCAGGCCCAAGAGCGCTTTCAGGTGTGCTTCGGCACCGCTAGCCAATGACGTGGGATTGTAGCCACCCTCCAACACAGACACGACTCTGTTATCGGCGTAGAGCGCCGCGATTTCCATAGCCAAGTGTGTTACCCAGTAGAAATCTTCATCCTCTAGGCAGATGTCGCCCATAGGGTCATCTTTATGTGCGTCAAAGCCTGCCGATAGCATCACGAGATCGGGTTTGAACGCGTGCAGTGCGGGCAGCCACTGATGCTCTATCACGCGACGGTACTCCTGACTTGCCGTGCCTACTTCTAACGGCGTGTTCACTACGTTCTGCCATTCGCTGCGCAGGTAACGCCACGGGTAGAAGGGGTACTGAAAGCTAGTGCAAATCAGTACTTCGGGGTCATTTTTAAAAATATCGATAGTGCCGTTACATTGATGCACATCAAAATCGAGAATGGCGATGCGCTTAGCGCCGTATTTGGCCTTTGCGTGAGCGGCTCCCACGGCAATGTTGTTGTAAAAGCAGAAGCCCATCGCATCCGCAGCTTCTGCATGGTGCCCAGGCGGACGAACGGCGCAAAATACGTTATCTGCCTGGCGTTTAAACACCTGATCAACACCACGCACGACTGCACCTGCGGCTACTCGTGCGGCTTTTAGGCTATCTGGGTTCATCATAGTGTCGCTGTCCAGCGTGACAATCCCCTCTTTGGGAAGGCACTTTTCCAGCGCATTTAGGTGGCGAAGGGGGTGTACTCTTGCCAAGGCCACATCGCAGGCTTCTTTCGCATCGGCTTGCATGGTTTGCTGCAATAGCCCAGAGAGTGATAGGCGCGCACGAATTGCCTCCAGCCGCAGTGGGCTTTCAGGGTGTTCTGGCCCCATGTGGTGCAATGCGCAGTCGGGGTGGGTAAGGTAGGCAGTGATCATGCAAGCGCTCCGATAACAATAAAGCTACCTTAATCGCCACGGGGACTTGCGCGACAGTGTCAATAAGTCGTACACAGTAGTCATTCACTCCAGGGGAGGCACATTCGTGAGCACACGTTTTTTGCATCATTTTTTCGAACCTCGTTCGGCGGCCGTGTTCGGTGCCTCTGAAAAGCCTGAGTCCTTGGGTGGTTTGGTTTTGGGCAACCTTCAAGAGGGTGGTTTTAGAGGTAAGCTCTGGGCCGTTAACCTGAGGGGCTACGAGACGGTGTTTGGCGTTGACTGTGTGCGTACGGTTGATGAGCTGCCGGAAGTGCCAGACCTTGCAGTAGTGTGTTCGCCTATTGAGGGCGTCCCCAAACTGATTAAAAAGCTCGGAAAGTTTGGCGTAAAAGCAGCTTTGGTGCTCTCTGGTGGAGCCTACCTTGACCGTGATGAGGACAATAAAGGCTCTATTCGCCAACGCATGCTGCAAGCTGCCCGGGAGTCAGGCATTCGTGTGCTTGGTCCGGAGTGTATGGGGCTGATTGTGCCCGGCAAAAAGCTCAATGCCTCCTACGCCAGCCAGCCGGTTAAAGCCGGCAGGGTCGCCTACCTAGGCCAGTCAGGGATGCTGGCCAACGCGATGATCGACTGGGCAGCGGGTCGCGATGTTGGCTTCTCCCATTTGATTACCGTAGGGGACAGCGTTGATGTCCTGCTGCCTGATTTGATCGACTATGTGAACCAGTTTTCCCCTGCTCAGGCCATCTTATTGCACCTGGAGCGGGTAACGGATGCCCAGCACTTTATGACCTCCGTACGGGATGCTTCCCGTAACCGTTTGGTGGTGGCGATCAAAAGCGGCCGCACGCCGCAGTCGGATATTTCCAGCATGCCCCCTACACCGGGAATCGCCAATCGCGACGTGGTGTTCGATGCTGCTTTCGCCCGTGCGGGCGTGGTTCGGGTAAACGACTCTGACGAAATGCTTGATGCGCTTGAAACGCTATCACGCATGAAGCCACTACACGGCGACCGTTTGGCGATTGTTTCCAACGGGCTTGGGCCTGCCATGCTGGCCATCGATAAGCTGATTAGCGCGGGTGGCAAGCTCGCTGAGTTCAGCCCAGACACCCAGGCGGCGCTGCATAAAAGCCAAGTGGATATGAGTAAGCCGGGTGAAAACCCTGTGGACTTAGGCGGTAACGCGACGCCAGAGCGCTTTGTGGAGGCGCTGCAAATCGTCACCGCTGACCCTAATGTGGATGCCGTGCTGGTAGTGCATGCCCCCACGAGGTTAGCGCCTTCCCAGGTCACCGCCCAAGCGCTGATCGATCACCGTAAAACCTTTAAGCGTAATTTACTCACTAGCTGGATGGGCTTGAAAGAAGCGCTAAATGCTCGCCATGTCTGCAACCTGGCAGGGATTCCTACCTATACCTCGCCTGAAAAGGCAGTGAAGGCGTTTATGCACATGGTGGATTACCAGCGTGTGCAGGCGCTGCTGCATGAAATTCCCCCCAGCCTGCCGTTTTCTACCAGCCCGGAAATACGTGCAGAATGCCGGGCACTGATCAAGCAAGCAAAAGAGCAGGGCAGGCAGACACTCACCCACTCTGAAACCGCACAAGTGTTGGAGGCTTACGGCATTCCTACCGCCACCAGCGCCTATGTGCACTCGCCAGAAGAGGCTTTGGTGGTCGCCGAGCGCTTTCCGGGACCCAAGGCGCTGAAAGTGGTTCATGAGGGTAACTGCCGGCCTTATCGCTATCGCAAGCACCCGCATAAAATTTCCGCTGGGCTGCTGCAAGACTTGGAAACGCCGGAGCAAGTCGCTGAGGGCGTGCGGCGGTTAGGCGATAAAGTACAAGAGAAATTTCCCGAACACGCCATTCGTGAGTACTGCTTACAGCCCATGCAGCGTGGCAAACACTCTATGCAAATTTGTGCAGGCATCACGCGAGACCCCGTGTTTGGGCCGCTGATCGTCTTCGGTATTGGCGGTTACAAGGTTAACGTACTTGCCGACCGCCAAGTGGCGCTGCCGCCGCTCAATATGAGCCTCGCCTCAGATGTAGTGGGCCGCACTCATGCGGCGTCATTGATTCGTGAGCACTCTGCCGACCCCGAGCGAGATATTCAGCACCTTTGCCAACTGCTGGTTAAGCTGTCACAAATGGCCTCTGACCTGACGGATCTGCGTGGTTTGGAGCTCAACCCGCTGCTGCTAAACCGTGACGGCATGCTGGCAGTCGATTTTGCGATGGATTTGGGGCACCCCGCACGCTTTGCGATCATGCCTTACCCGGAAGAGCTCAGGGAGTGGGTCACACTCAATAACGGCTGGCAGGTGGAGGTGCGGCCTATTCGCGCCGAGGATGCTCCGCTCATTACTACCTTCCACCGCCAGCTATCGGAAGAGAGCATTCGTTTTCGCTACTTCCACAACAAGTCGAACCTTACCCAGCGGGACCTCTCCATCCTGTCGCATATCAACTATGACCGGCAAATGGCATTTATTGCCGAGCATCAGCACGATGATGGCAGTAAGGAGATGCTGGGAGTGGTGAGGGTTTGGAATGACCCAGACAATATCCGCACTGAGTTCTCTATTATCATTCGGGATGATCTTCAGGGGCTGGGCATTGGCAGCCTGCTGATGAAGAAGATGATCGACTACTGCACCAGCATCGGCACGCTCGAAATGATCGGCAAGATCATGGTGGATAACCACCCGATGCGGGCACTGATGAAGCACCTTGGTTTCCGCTGTCGGTACAACATGGAAGAGCAGGTGATTGATGCAGTGTTACGGCTAAACGAACCCGACAGCGAGTGGCAGCGGCACCGCTTGGAGAGCCAGCCGGATTAAGCCTAAGCCACGCTCAAACAAATGGCCTGCCGGTATTTACCGGCAGGCCATTTGTTGAATGACATGTCGCGCTAGATGATTAGGGGGCTAAACGGAACCGGCTCCACTCACCGCCATCACGGCGCTCATAGCGCAGGCGGTCGTGCAAACGGCTGGGTTGCCCTTGCCAAAACTCGATCATTTCAGGATTTACTCGGTAGCCGCCCCAATGGATCGGACGCGGAATATCCTGGCCTTCGTAAGCCTGTTCAAAGCGCTTTTGACGCTCCTCAATCCAGTTACGATCTGGAATGACCACGCTTTGGGTCGCGATCCAAGCCCCTAACTGGCTGCCGCGCGGGCGGCTGGCAAAATACTCATCCGACTCTTCTGCAGACACTTGCTCCACCGGACCTTCGATGCGTACTTGGCGTGATAAGGAGGGCCACCAGAACGTCAAAGCAGCATAAGGCACGTTGTTTAATTCGCTGCCCTTATGGCTATGGTAGTTGGTGAAAAACATCATTCCTCGCTCGTCGAATCCTTTCAGCAGCACCACTCGAGCATGCGGGCGACCTTGGCTATCCACCGTGGCAAGCGTCATCGCATTACCATCTTTGCCCTCGTTTTCTAACGCTAAGCTGAACCACTCATCAAACATGACAAACGGGTTATCTGGGGTTTGCGCTTCTTCTAAACGCCCACCCTCATAGTCACGCCTGACGTCGGCAATCTTTCGTGTCATCGGTGAAGCTCCCTTGCAGTGATAAGTTGCATTATTGTCATGTTCGCTGGTCTACCGATAAAGCTCAAGTGTTGTTCGGTTTGTGGTTGCAAACGATAAGAGCAGTAGCAAAGCGTTAGCAGGCGCGCTGAATCGTTCTATGAGAAAACAGCAATAAATGAGAAACTCTACCAGTATGACGTTAGAGGATAGCTTGATGCAGAGTCGCACGACACGCATAGCCGTATGGGATAAGTTAATTCGTTTGTTTCACTGGTCCCTGTTGGCGGCGGTGGTGATTTCGTTTTACACCACCAAAACCACGGGGCAACCGTTTTTATTTCCTATCGAAGTGCATGCTCAGTCAGGCTACATCATTATTGGCCTGTTGGTATTTCGTTTTATTTGGGGGTTGGTAGGCTCGCCCTACGCTCGGTTTAGCACTTTTTTATACGGCCCGAAGAAAGCGGCCGGGTACGCCAAAGCGCTGATAACACGGCGCGCACCGCACTATGCAAGCCATAACCCGGTAGGCGGATGGATGGTGGTGCTATTACTAGTGTCACTGGGTTTTCAAGCGCTTAGCGGGCTATTTCTGAGCGATGATATTTTCTTTCAGGCACCGCTGTATGGGCTTTTGGGCCCATCAGTAGGTGACGTGCTAGCCCGGCTGCATTCGTTGAATAGCGACCTGTTGCTGATATTGATTGGTTTGCATCTGGTGGGTTTGGTTTGGCATACCCTGCAGGGCGAGCGCTTAGTACCCGCTATGCTGACGGGTATGAAGCGCTTTTCAAACGCGCCAGCGGATGAAAAGCCTGCCGCTTACCGTGCACAAAGGCGCTATGCGATTGGCGCGTTGCTGGTAGCAGCAGGCGTGAGTGGCTGGCTCTGGTTTTATTAGCAGTGGCTAGCCGTTAAGGCGCTGCCGGCGGCTACGAAAGCGCGCATAGCCCATGCAGCCGGTAAATAGCGCCAGGGCTACTAAGGCCTCCAGAACGCCGCGCATGCCTTGCCCCGGCAGCGTGGCTAACATAACGCCTTGGGTGAAGTAGAGCAGGCTGACGAACGCAAGCCAAGCGTGCCCACGAGCTCTCTGGCCAATAATAGACGGCAAGAACAGCACCAGTGGAAGCACAAACGCCACGACTGGCCGCCAGTTAAACGTATCGCCCTGTACAAAGAAGCCACGATAAATCACCAGTAGCAGTAGCAGCACAAAGCTGATGATTACTAACTGTCGTGCTTGTCGAGTTAATTTATCGAGCCCGTGTTTCTCCTCAAGCCCCTCTAACCACTGCCTCATGGTGTTTCCTCCAGGCGCATCTTGTGCATTGCCAGCGCTAGTTTCGCGAGCCGTTTACCTTGTGCCTTGCACAGAGCCCGTTCGTGCTCGTCTACCGGACGATCACTGCGCGCCCCTGACACATGGCTAGCCCCGTAAGGCGTGCCGCCGTGCTGAGTGTTCAGCAGCTCGGTTTCACTGTAGGGAATGCCCGCATACACCATGCCGTGATGGAGTAGCGGTACCAGCATCGTCAATAGCGTGCTTTCTTGGCCGCCATGCAAGCTGGACGTGGAGGTGAAGGCGCTGGCGGGTTTATCAATTAACGCACCGTTCATCCAGAGGCTACTGGTGGTGTCGAGAAAATACTTTAACGGTGCTGCCATATTGCCAAACCGCGTCGGACTACCTAACGCTAGCGCGCTGCAGTGGCGCAAGTCATCCAGGCCTGCATAAACAGCCCCCTCCTCTGGGATCTCTGGATCCACCGCTTCACAGGTTGGCGACACTGCTGGCACGGTGCGCAAGCGCGCCTCAATACCAGGGATGCTTTCAACGCCCGCAGCTAGTTGGCGTGCCATGTCTGCAGTGGCTCCTGAACGGGAGTAATACAGAATTAATACGTACGGCGTGGCTTCACTCATGGCGTGTCCTAAACAGTAGGGGTGGCGACCGTCGGTGGGACTCTACGGCCACAAAAAACTAGTCGTATGTTACCAGAGCTATCTGGTGGGCAGGAGGGTGGATGTCGAGCTCACTTACCATGGGGAGTCGCACGTATACCCAGGCAGTACTACCATCCGCGAGTGTCTGTTCAACGCGTTCATAGCGAATGCCCAGCCGCTCGTAGCGGTCCAACCGCTGCAAGGCCTCGGGCGAAACGGTCAGCAGTAAGCCATCGACATGACTGTCTGCGTTGCGGGAAAGATCCAGCCCTTGGCGTTCAAATCCGTCTAGGCGGGCAGGCTTAGGCGAGCCTGAGGTGCCCATCACCACCCATCGAATGGGCAAGTAACGTAGCGTGCCATAAACAAAGACCTGGTGCGTGCGCTGTTCGATGTCCGGCAGCTCTTCCGGGCGTTCGTAGAACCATGGGCTAAGCATGGTCAACCATAGCCAAGTGGCCACTCCCATTAGGCAGAGTAGCGAGACTACCACTAACCGCTTTAACCAAATCATGCTGATGTCCTAGGCAACGAATGGCTATCTAGGGTGAAGAACTGACCGCCGTAAGACAAGTCTTAAGCAGTGTCGGTGATTTTGCTACGATAAGCATCGTCGCTTAGGCATCAGACTAAGCATCGGACCCTATCGGAGGAGCCTGTTATGAGCCAGTCACTTCGTGATGAGATGGATTTCCGCGCACTCGTTGGCGATGTGAAGCCACTTCCCCAGCGTAACCGTGCAGACACAGGCCCCCAACGTCAACGGCCCTCAGAAGCCCAGCTGGCCAGACGTGAAAGCGCTGCAGAGCGCTTAGATGAGCGTAATTTTTTATCCGACGACTTTGTTGATCTGCTGCCCCCGTTTGATCCTATTGAGTTTCGCCGAGAGGGCATTCAACAAGGGGTCGTCGATAAATTAAAGCACGGTGGCTACAGTGTGCAGGCGCAACTGCACATGCTACGGCGCCCGCTGGCAGAGTGCCGGCGAATGCTGTTTCCCTTCATCCAAGAGGCCTATGCGCACGACCTGCGCTCGGTATTAATCGTTCACGGCCGTGGGCGGGAGCTGGATAGCCCGGCCAACGTACTGCGCTCTTATATTGCCAAGTGGCTCACTCAGTTTGATGAGGTGCAAGCCTATGTATCGGCTCAGCCCTCCGAAGGGGGATTAGGCGCAACCTGGGTGATGCTGCGTAAAAGTGATCGCGCCAAAGCCAATAATCGCGAGCGCCAGCAGAAACGGCGTGGTTAAACCAAAAACGCCGACAAGGGCTGGCCCCTGTCGGCGTTTGTAGTGCAGTAGAGCGGTTTAATGGCTAGCCGTTAAACGCTTTTCAAATAGCGCTTGGCGCTCTTCAACGTCGGTTTGGTAACGTACGCTAAAGGCGTTCAGAGCGCGAAGGGCATCCTCTGGATGCTGGTCATCACGCAGTGCCATGGCGGAGAAACCACAGCGGCGCATGTAATCCAACTGATCCACCAGCACATCGCCAACCGCACGAATTTCGCCTGTATAGCCATAACGCTCGCGCAGCAGGCGAGCGATGGTGTAGCCGCGACCATCGGTGAATGCCGGAAAGTCTACGGCAATGGCAGAAGCGCCTTTCAACGTGCTGCCAAGCTCGGTAGTGAGTTCAGTGTCACTCGTGAGCAGAGGGGCGAGTTCGTTGTCGTCCTGGTTCGCCTGCCATAACGCCAATGGAACAAACGCAGGGCGCTGCTCGGGTAGCGCCTCGGCATCGTATGAGACACACCAGGCATTTTCAGCGGCCAGCTCACCGTTTTCAATTAAATGATCTACATGAACCGGGGTTTGTTCAACCACTTCGGTTTGGGTGTCATTGCTGGGCATAAACACGCTCCTTAAAGGGTTTTAGGCCAATGCGGCGATAAGTATCCAAGAAACGCTCATCTTCGTGACGCTCGGCCACGTAGACTTCCAGCACTTTCTCAACCACGCCCGGCACGTCTTCACGGAAGAAAGAGGGGCCCAAGATTTTACCCAGTGAGGCATCATCGGTGGAGTTACCGCCAATCGAGATTTGGTAGTACTCTTCGCCTTTCTTATCGACCCCCAAAATACCAATGTGGCCGACGTGGTGGTGACCACAGGCGTTCATGCAGCCTGAAATGTTCAGGTCCAGCGGGCCAAGGTCGTAAAGGAAGTCTAAGTCTTCAAACCGCTCTTGAAGCGCCTGGGCAATTGGAATAGAGACCGCATTGGCAAGGGCGCAGTAGTCGCCACCGGGGCAGCAGATAATGTCGTTCAGCGTGCCAACCGTGGGGTTGGCCATGCCGAGCGCGTCCAGCTCTTTCCACAGCGCTTCTAGCTCGTCAACCGGCACATCTGATAGCACCAAGTTCTGCTCGTGAGTAACACGCACTTCACCAAAGCTGTAGCGGTCAGCCAAATCAGCAACGGCTTCCATCTGGTCAGCGGTGACATCCCCCGGTGCGTGCTCACGGCGCTTCAGCGACAGCGTGACGGCTTTGTAGCCCGGCACTTTGTGGTCGGTCACGTTATTGGTCACAAAGCGCGCAAAGCTGCGGTTTTCACTGCGTAGCTTGTCGAAATCTTCCGTGGCGCCCGCTGCTACCGGGCGACGCTCGGGTTCAGGGAAGTGCACCTTGGCTGCCTCGACCGCTGCTTGGTTAAGGGTCTGCGGGCCATCTTTCAGGTAGGCCCACTCTTCATCAACCCGGCGGCGGAATTCTTCAATGCCTAGCGCTTTCACCAATATCTTAATGCGCGCCTTGAACTTGTTGTCCCGGCGGCCGAACTGGTTGTAAACCCGTACGCAGGCTTCAAGATACGTCAGCAGGTGCTGCCAGGGCAGGTCTTCGCGCACCACATCGCCAATCATGGGCGTGCGGCCCAGACCACCACCGGCCAGCACTTTAATGCGCAGCTCGCCGTCATCGTTGCGCCACAGGCGCAGGCCAATATCGTGCACTTGAATAGCCGCGCGATCTTGGGCAGCACCGCTCACGGCAATTTTGAATTTGCGTGGCAGATAGGCGAATTCCGGATGCAGGGTAGACCACTGACGAATAAGCTCGCACCAGGGGCGTGGGTCTTCCACTTCATCGTTGGCAATACCAGCAAACTGGTCGCTAGTGGTGTTACGAATACAGTTGCCGCTGGTTTGAATAGCGTGCATCTGTACTTTGGCCAGCTCAGCTAAGATATCTGGCACGTCTTCCAGCGCAGGCCAGTTGAGCTGCAGGTTTTGGCGCGTCGTAAAATGACCGTAGCCGCGGTCGTAGCGGCGGGTGATATCGGCCAGTGCACGCAGTTGGGCGCCTGCTAGCATCCCGTAAGGGATGGCAATGCGCAGCATGGGCGCGTGCTTTTGAATATACAGGCCGTTTTGCAGCCGTAGCGGGCGAAACTCTTCTTCTCCCAAACGTCCAGCTTGGTAGCGTTCCATCTGATCGCGGAACTGAGCTACGCGCTCCTCAACCAGCGTTTGGTCGTGAATATCATAACGGTACATGGGGCACGATCCTGCTAAAAGCGAAATGGTCACGTCGAGACGGACGGTAATGTGCCGTCACCTTAACGCGGGCGTCATATTCTACAAAAGAATATATAATTATCTTTTTATCGTTAAATGCTATTTAGAAGCATCAATCTTAAAGCCGTGGGCTAGCCAGCGGCGTCGCTGCCATACCCACAAAAAGCTGCTGGAGTTGAGAAGCCGGTAAAAGAGCTGCGACAACCATACACCGACAAGGCCATAGCCAAGCCAAATGCCCACCCACCAGGCCAGCGGCAAAAAGAGTAGCCACTGCATGCCCAGCGTCAGCAGCATGACGGTACGCTGCGCACCTGCGCCCATCAATGCCTGCGCCAGCACCAGCGCGGCAGCATCAAGCACAATCATCAAGCCGGTGATTTGCAGCGGCAGTCTCCCCAACTGCACCAGCGACTCATCGGTAAAGAAGATGCTTAAAATGGGCTCGGGCATAACAAGCATGGGTAACGCTAAAACAGTCAGCAGCATACCGGCAACACTTAACGCGTCAATGCCCCAGCGGTGGGCGGCCTGTTGATCGTCGCGGCCTAGGGCCTCGCCTACAAGGCTCATGGCGGCCACGCCAACGCCGACTCCCGGCAAAATCAGTAAGAGAGATAAATTCACCAGCACATGGCCCACGGCCACGCTGGATGTACCTAACTGGCCCAGCAGCCAAAACAGCACCACGTAGCCTGCGGCAAACCATAGCTGCTGTAGCGAGTGGGGAAGCGCGAGCTTCAGAGCAACCTTCACGCCATGCCATGGAGGCAAGAGGCGAGTTAGCGGAGGGCATTGTCGCCACGTAATGACAGCCCAGATGAATAACCCGAGCAGAAGCGACAGAGTGGTGCCGATAGCGGCGCCGTTCACGCCTAATGCTGGTAACCATCCAACACCGTAAATCAGCGCCGCGCTGAGGGCGACGTTCACAACATGCACGAACACGATAATACGCAGATAAAGGTGCGTCTGCTGCAATCCATTCCAGTAGCCGCGCAGGCAAAGAGTCAGCGCAATCACCGTGAGCGCTACAACGCGCCAGCGGAAGTACTCAAGGGCAATCTGCGTTACCTCCTTCGAGGGCGCGATCAGTTGGATGAGGGCTGGTGCTTGCCACCAAGCAAGGCATGAGAGCGGCAGGCCAATGGCTAAGCTAATCATTAATCCAGCTCGAAGCGGCTGGGTAGTGAATGGCTGGTCAGTGCAAGCTTTTTCAACACCTGAAGCATGGGCGGTTTGCGACTGCACGCTGGAGGAGAGCCCAAAGACCAGTGCCGTCATCATAAACATGGCATAACCGCCGATGCCTACGCCCGCCAGAGCCTCTTGGCCTAGATGGCCGATCAGCGCAGCATCAATCAGGTTGAGCACGCTCTGGGAGAGCATGCCCAACATAATAGGGAAGGCCAAACGCATGACCTTTCCCTGGCGATGAACCACTGGCGACATTCGTTAGAACGGTTTAGCTGGGGTCGTAAGAGAGTACCGGCGACAGCCAGCGTTCCATCTCTTCCAGCGGCATCTGCTTACGCTCGGCAAGCACTTCAACTTGGTCGCGGGTGATTTTGCCGGTAGAGAAGTACTTGGATTGCGGATGCGAAAAGTACCAGCCCGACACGGCCGCTGCCGGCCACATGGCGAAGTTTTCAGTCAGCGTAAGACCTGTATTTTCCGAAGCGTTAAGCAGGCGGAATAGCGTTGCCTTTTCGGTATGGTCAGGGCAGGCCGGGTAGCCAGGCGCTGGCCGAATGCCTTGGTACTTCTCCGCAATCAGCGCGTCGTTATCCAGCGTTTCTTCGGGCGCATAGCCCCAGAACTCTTTACGCACCCGCTCGTGCATCCGCTCGGCAAAGGCTTCTGCCAAGCGGTCGGTAAGCGCCTGCACCATAATGGCGTTGTAGTCATCGCCGGCCGCTTCATAGGCTTTGGATAGCTCATCGACACCGTGGCCAGTGGTGACCGCGAAGCCGCCAATCCAGTCCGCTTTACCGCTCTCTTTAGGAGCAATAAAGTCGGCTAGGCTGTAGCAGATGCCATCTCGACCTTTAGTGGTTTGCTGGCGAATATGGTGTAAGCGCTCGACTACCTCGGTGCGGCTTTCGTCAGCGTAAACTTCGATGACATCGTCATCCACGCTGTTAGCGGGCCATAAACCAATCACGCCGCGCGCTTGCACGCGCTTTTCGTCAATCAGTTTGCGTAGCATCACTTGGGCGTCGGCAAATAGGTTCTGTGCGGCTTCACCTACTACTTCGTCATTGAGGATTTTTGGATACTTCCCGGTGAGCTGCCAGCTCATAAAGAAAGGCGTCCAGTCAATGCGTTCTACCAGCTCTTCAAGGTCATAATCGTCAAACGTCATCAGGCCAAGTGTGTTCGGCTTCGTCGGCGTGTGGCTATTCCAGTCGGTGCGAAAGCGCCGTTTACGTGCCTGGGTGTAATCCAGGTCGGCGGCTTTCGGGCGGCGCTTGGCGTTACGCTCGCGTACTTTTTCGTACTCTTCGCGAATCTCGGCCACGTAAGCAGATTTCAAATTGGGGGCCAGCAACTTACCGGCCACGCCTACCGCACGGGAAGCATCCGTCACGTAAATAACGGGGTGCTCGTACTGCGGTTCGATTTTAACTGCCGTGTGCGCTTTTGAGGTGGTGGCACCGCCAATCAGCAGCGGCAGGTTCATACCGCGGCGCTGCATCTCTTTGGCCACGTGCACCATCTCATCCAGCGACGGGGTGATCAGCCCGGAAAGGCCGATGATATCGGCTTTGTGTTCAATGGCTGCCTGGAGGATTTTTTCGGTGGGCACCATCACGCCAAGGTCAATCACTTCGTAGTTATTACACTGCAGCACGACACCGACGATATTTTTACCGATGTCGTGTACATCACCCTTGACGGTAGCCATGACAATTTTGCCTTTGGCCTGGGTGTCTTCGCTCTTTTCCGCTTCGATATAGGGAATCAGGTAGGCCACGGCCTGTTTCATAACGCGAGCCGACTTGACCACCTGGGGCAGAAACATTTTGCCAGCGCCAAACAGGTCGCCCACCACGTTCATGCCGTCCATCAGCGGGCCTTCGATCACCTCGATGGGGCGGGCTGCCTGGGCACGTGCTTCTTCCGTATCCTCTTCGATGTAGGCGGTGATGCCTTTGACCAGTGCGTGCTCAATCCGCTTGTTAACCGGCCAGTTGCGCCACTCCAGATCCTCCTTCTTGGCAGCACCGCTGCCATCGCCTTTATACTTGTCGGCAATATCGAGAAGGCGTTCGGTGCCATCGCTGCGGCGGTTGAGCACGACGTCTTCGACGGCTTCACGCAGCTCGGCGGGCAGGTCGTCGTAGACCGCGAGCTGGCCCGCATTGACGATACCCATGGTGAGTCCGGCACGAATGGCGTGGTAGAGAAAGACCGAGTGAATCGCCTCCCGCACGGGGTTGTTGCCTCGAAACGAGAAAGACACGTTGGACACGCCGCCAGAGACCATAGCGTGGGGCAGGTGCTCACGAATCCACTGGGTGGCTTCGATAAAATCGACGGCGTAGTTGTTGTGCTCTTCGATACCCGTGGCGATGGCGAAAATATTCGGGTCGAAGATGATGTCTTCCGGCGGGAAGCCAATTTCGTCCACTAACAGCCGGTAAGCGCGCTCGCAGATTTCAGTTTTGCGGGCAAAGGTATCGGCCTGGCCCTCTTCGTCAAAGGCCATAACAACAATGGCGGCACCGAAGCGGCGACATTTCGTGGCCTGCTCGCGGAAGGCGGCTTCACCCTCTTTCAGAGAGATAGAGTTAACAACGGCCTTGCCCTGAACACACTTTAATCCTGCTTCAATGATGTCCCACTTCGAGGAGTCGATCATGATCGGCACTCGGGCAATGTCCGGCTCGCCCGCAATCAAGTTCAGGAAGCGTACCATGGCTTCCTTCGACTCCAACATGCCCTCATCCATGTTGATGTCGATAATTTGCGCGCCGTTCTCAACCTGCTCTAGGGCCACTTCCAGCGCCGTGGTGAAATCTTCTTCAACGATCAAGCGCTTAAAACGTGCCGACCCGGTCACGTTGGTACGTTCACCAACGTTAACAAACAGGGAGTCGGCTTCGATATTAAACGGCTCAAGACCCGACAGGCGGCACGCTTTGCTGCGCTCGGGTATTTTGCGGGGCGCCATAGAGCGCACGGCATCGGCAATGGCACGGATATGTTCAGGCGTTGACCCGCAGCAGCCACCAATAATGTTGACTAAACCACTCTGGGCAAACTCGCTGACGATGGCGGCCATCTCTTCAGGCGTTTGGTCGTACTCACCAAACTCATTGGGCAAGCCCGCATTGGGATGAGCAGACACAAACGTATCGGCTTTGGTGGAGAGCTCTTCTAAATAGGGGCGGAGTTCTTCAGCACCCAACGCACAGTTCAAACCCACGGAGAGCGGGTTGGCATGACGCACGGAGTTCCAGAAGGCTTCTGTGGTTTGCCCGGAAAGCGTGCGCCCGGAGGCATCGGTAATCGTGCCGGAGATCATCACTGGCAGGCGGCGGCCAAGATCCTCAAACAGCTCTTCAAGCGCATAAATCGCGGCTTTAGCATTGAGTGTGTCAAAGATAGTTTCGATCATGATGAGATCGGCACCACCTTCGATCAGCGCATTAGCGGCTTCGTAGTAGTTTTCGCGCAGCGCATCAAACGTCACGTTACGTTTTGCGGGGTCGTTAACGTCTGGAGAGAGTGATGCCGTGCGTGACGTTGGGCCTAGCACCCCGGCCACGTAACGTGGAATATCGGTCTCGGCGGCAACCGCATCGCACACTTCGCGTGCCAAGCGTGCCGATTCGCGGTTAAGCTCGGGCACCAGGTCTTCCATGCCGTAATCGGCCTGGGATAACCGGGTGCTGTTAAACGTGTTGGTTTCCAGGATATCCGCGCCAGCTTCCAGATAATCGCGGTGAATACGAGCGACGACATCCGGGCAGGTCAGCGCTAGTAGGTCATTGTTACCTTTTAAATCCGACGGCCAATCGCGGAAGCGTTCACCGCGGAAATCATCCTCGCTGAGCTGAGCATTCTGTAGCATGGTGCCCATGCCGCCATCCAGAATCAGGATGCGTTGGGCAAGGCGTTGGGTGAGGGAAGCAGTCAAATCACTAGCAGCCATGGCAGGGGGAAATCTCCAGCGTCTCAGTCAGAAAGGATATTTTTATCGTCGTCGTCATTAGTTGAGCGGCGGCTATCATACCAAAGGGCACACCATAGGGCAGCAAGCGTGGGCGTGAAGTTATTGCAGCATCCTTATTAGCCGCACTCATAGGCGAGAGCAATAGCCGACTAAAACACTCGGGATTGTGTCGGCACGCGGTTTTGCTTACCATAGGGACAAATGACATGTGATGTGGCCTTGCCACTACCACGGGAGGATAACATCCCTTATGACCACGACTATCGAAGCGCCCGGCATTAACATTACCGACAGTGCGCAAGACTACTTAGCGGAACTGCTGGAAAAGCAGAACGTTGAAGGCATCGCTGTACGCATCTTCATCACTCAGCCCGGCACGCCCTATGCAGAAACCTGCTTAGCCTATTGCCGTCCTGGAGAAGAAGAGCCCACCGACGTTAAGCTTGAGCTTGAGAAAATTGGTGTATTTCTCGACAAAAACAGCTTGGCGTTTTTAGAGGAAGCGGTTGTCGACTTTAATGCCGACCGTATGGGTGGACAGCTGACGATTAAAGCACCCAACGCTAAAATGCCCAAGGTGAATGCCGACAGCCCGCTGGAAGACCGTATCAACTATACGCTCTACAGTGAAATCAATCCTGGATTGGCGGCTCACGGTGGCGAGATTAAGCTCGTCGAGCTGACAGAAGACCGCGTGGCGATTCTAGCGTTCGGCGGCGGTTGTCAGGGGTGCGCAGCGGTGGATCTCACGCTTAAAGATGGCGTAGAGAAGACGCTAATGGATCGCATCCCCGAACTGGCAGGCATCCGTGACGTGACTGACCATACCGACACGACAAACGCTTATTACCGCTAAAGCATCATTCAGATACTTTAAGCTAGCGTCGCAAAAGCCCTGCAGATAACTCTGCTGGGCTTTTTTGTGTTGCGCTTTTATATGCAAAAACGATCGACGATAGAAGCCGCTTCTGGCAGTCAACGTTTATTCCATGTAACACTATTGTAAAGCTATTCTCTAAGCCGTTATGGCGAGAGAATTCCCAACAAAGTGCCATGGAGAGACGGCCATTAAACGCTCATCTGTGTTTTCTAATATCCATAAACCTATCTTTTTTGGGTCTTTGGGCCTGCTACTTGCAGTGACGCTTCCGCTCATACTGTTTCCAGAGATGGGGCGCGTCTGGGTGATGGCAGCGCAAAGCTTCGTGACCACTAACTTTGGCGTGCTCTATCTCGCCATGGGCGTCGCTTCGCTGGGCTTTATGTTCTACATCGTGTTTAGCGATATAGGACAAATCAAACTGGGCGATGTAGACGCCGAGCCGGAGTTTTCGCTGCTCTCCTGGGGCGCGATGTTGTTCGCAGCAGGCATCGGCGGGGCGGTTGTGTTCTGGGGTATGGTCGAGTGGATGTACTACCTGCAGAATCCTCCCTTTCATATTGAGCCTTTCTCTGAAGAGGCAACCGCATGGGCAGCGACTTACGGTATGTTCCACTGGGGCCCTATTGCTTGGTCGATCTACCTTGTACCCGCACTGCCCATGGCTTACTTCCTGCACGTGCGTAAACATAAAGTGCTACGCATCAGTGAAGCCATTCGCCCCGTGCTAGGAGAGAAACTGGCTAGAAGCTGGCTGGGCAACATTATTGATATTCTATTTGTTTTTGGCATGCTGGGCGGCGGCGCAACGTCGCTAGGTATTCTGGTACCGCTGATCAATGAAGGGCTGGGTGGTCTGTTCTCCTTCACCCCTAATGCCACCAGCCAAATTGCGGTACTGGTAGGCACTACGGCGATCTTTGCGGTAAGTGCATGGCGCGGTTTGAAGGGCGGCATCGAGATGCTGTCTGACATCAATATGTGGCTTGGTTTAGCCGTGCTGCTGTTTGTCTTGGTGATGGGGCCTACCGTCTTTATTTTGGATGCTGGCCTAAACTCCATCGGCTTAATGCTCAGCAACCTGGTTCAAATGGCGACGTGGACAGAGCCTTTCGGTGATCTGAATGGCTTCGAAGACACCGGTTTCCATCAATCCTGGACGATTTTTTATTGGGCTTGGTGGTTGGTATTTGCGCCAACCGTGGGTCTGTTTATTGCGCGCATTTCGAAAGGGCGCCGCATCAAAACCATGGTGGCCGGATCAATTTTCTTTGGCTCACTGGGCTGCGCGCTGTTTTTCATCATCCTGGGCAACTATGGCCTTTACCTACAGCTTTCAGGCACGCTGGACGTTATCCAGGTGATGAACGATCAGTCAGCTAATGCGGCCTTTTATGCGGTGCTGAGCCAACTGCCGCTCTCTTGGCTGGTGACGTTAGCAGTGGTGATTCTGCTGTCTATTTTCACTGCCACTACCTTTGATTCGATTGCCTACATTCTCTCTTCTGCCGCAGAAAAGAAGCTCGATAAAGAGCCAGCGCGGTGGCACCGCCTGTTTTGGGCCTTCACGCTGTCCCTGCTGCCAATGTCTCTGCTGTTCTTAGGAGGGCTGCAAACACTACAGACCGCTAGCATTGTGAGCGGTGTGCCGCTGCTGTTGATTTCCATGTTGCTGATGGTTTCTATGGTTAGGGCGGCGCACTACGATTTGCGCTTCCAGCCCGACTACGATGAGCCAGAAATCAATATCGAAGAGTTTCCGGAAAACGATCCATGGACCGAAAAGGGCACTTGGGAGTTACCCGATGAGCAGAGCGGTGAGCCCAGCAAGTCTTAACCGACTGGACAGCTACTCCTAATCTTTTAATGCCCTAACCACTATTGGCCATCCCGTTATCGGGATGGCTTTTTTGTCTCTGGTGTGTCGTCACTGCTACTTGCGAGCGTGCTGGGCAGGTCTGCCAGCTGCGCTTGCAAGGAAGCCATGCGCTGCCATAGCTGCTCTTGCCAGTGCTCACTGTCTCGCGTTTGCTGCTGCTGAGTTTCCAGTGCTTTGTGCGCTTTCTCTAGCGACTCTTCGAGCGTGCTGCGATGGGTATGCAGCTCACCGTTTTGGCGCTCAAGCTCGGTGATGCGCTGCTTGAGCAAGCTACACTCTTGCTGATAACCCTGAAGAGCGTCATTTTTTTGCTTCAGCTCATGGCTCAGCGCATCTGCTCGTTGCTCCCACTGCTGTAGGCGCTTCTGCAGCGCTCTCTCTTCCTGGGCGCGTTCTTGTCGTAACGTATCCAATAGCGCCATCAACTTTCCTTCTGATGCCTCGTTGCGCTGCTCTTCTTGGGCTAAGCGCTGCTCCCAACTTTTCTGCTGCTCTTCGAGCTTTTCACTGTAATGCGTTTGCGCTTCTTTTAACGCTTGCTGGGTTTGGTCTAGCTGATGGTGGTGTTGGGCAGCTTCCTGGCGGAGATTTTCTGCTTGTTGCTGCCAGTGGCGCTCATTGGCTTGGCTCTCTGCCAGCTCTCGATTAAGCGTTTCAAGGCGCTCTTCAGTCTGGCGAAAGTGAGCAGCCAGTGCGCTTTCACGCTGCTCGGCGTTTGCCGCCTGCTGTAGAGCCTCGGCAGCTGCCTGTTGAGCACTTTCTACTTGGCGATTGGCATCTTCACGGTAGTGAACCAGCGCTTGGTTAGCGACGTCTTGGGCCTCGCGCCATAGCTCGCTGGCGACATTAACGACTACTTCAGGCACGCCTTTGGGGGGCGGTACATCCCGGTTCTGCTCACGCTCGGTACGCCATAAGCGGAAATGCTCACTGATGGTCGTAAAACTACCGGTGCCGAGCACTTCTCGGATGCGCTGCACGCTGGGTGTGTCCCCGCGGGTCAGCAGTGTATCAATCGCGTGCTGGACGTCACTGTACTGAATTCCGCTGCGTGCCATGGGTCGTCATCCTTTGCAGTTAGAGAGCGCTATTGTCGTGGTTGTGTCTAAAAAACACAATAATTACGTAATACATAAAACGTAATATTATTTATCTTATAGTGTATTAATTCAAGATTACGCCCATTATCTTGAATTTTATGAGGCGTCGCGCCACACTTAACCCATTGAATAACGACGAAGAGGGCGCTGAAATGCCATCAGGAATGACACAGAATGGCTTACACAGCGGCGATAACCTCGCTGAAATGCCAAGCCTGATAGAGGAGGAGCACTGGCCAACAAGCCAATCTGTCCTCGCGTCTACTCAGTACCCGCGAATCGAGGCGGAAAATGACTACCAAGCCGTGCGACTATGGCTGGCGGAGTACCGTGACAGCCCGCAAACGCTAAAAAGCTACCGCCGAGAAGCGGAGAGACTGCTGCTTTGGCTGGTCAGCCAAGGGAAAGGCTTACGCGATATGAACCGTGAGGCGCTGCGCCAGTTTGAAGCTTTTCTAGAAGACCCTCAGCCACGGGCGGCGTGGGTGGGGCCTTCAAAGCCAAGAGAGCATCCTGAGTGGCGGCCATTTAGAAACGGACTGTCGCCCGCTAGTCGCCGGCAAAGCTTGATTATTCTTCAGGGCTTATTTAGCTGGCTGGTAGAGGCAGGGTGGGTTAGGCATAACCCCTTTGTGCTGATGCGCGACAAAGCACGACGGATGAATAATCAGTCGCAGGCCGTAGAGCGCTATCTGGAGCAACCGCTGTGGGCCTGGTTTTGGCAGTGGTTAAACCAGCCTTTGAGTAGTAATGATGCTCGCCTCATTTACGAGGATGCGCGTCGACGTTTCATCTTTAGCTTTGCCTATTTATTGGCTCCACGTATTAGTGAGATGGCCAGCGCCCAAATGGATGACTTTCATGAGGTGGAGGGGCGCTGGTGGTGGAGTGTGATAGGCAAGGGTAGTAAACAGGCTCGTATACCGGTGCCTGATGACATGCTGGAGAGTTTGAAAACATGGCGGGCAGCGCTAGGGCTAAAGGCACTGCCAAGCTACCATGAGCCAGCGCCAATCATTCGTGCGCTGGATAAACGCCGAGGCATTAGCGATAACCAGCTTTACCGATTGATTAAGGAAACCTTTGCCAAGGCCGCTGATGTGCTAGAAGAGGAGGGCGGTAAGCCTGCGTATGTGAATGCGCTTCGCCGAGCAACGCCTCACTGGCTGAGGCATACGGCGATCACTCATCAAGCCCAATCCGGCGTTAGCCTGCGTTACTTAGCGGAAAGCGCTCGCCATGCCAAGCTAGATACCACCAGCCGTTATTTGCACACCGAAGCCGATGAGTGGCATCAAGAGCAGCAGCGCCACCGCTTGAAAACGCCCCCAAAAGCAGGGGCTGAAACGTTATAATAGCCGCGACTGTGATTCATCAACGCAAAGGATACGCCATGGCAACTTCAGGCGCAGAGCTAGCCCAACAGGAGCTGGTCGAAGAGTTTGAGATGTTTGATAACTGGATGGACCGTTATCAGTACATTATTGATATGGGAAAGCAGCTGCCTGACTTTCCGGAGGAGCGTCGCACGGAAGAATATAAAATCCAAGGCTGCCAATCCAACGTGTGGATGTGCCATGAACAGGCAGGCGACAAACTGGTGTTCAAGGCTACATCGGATGCTGCCATCGTATCAGGGCTAATTGCCGTGTTGCTGCGTATCTACAGTGAGCGCACAGCCGAAGAGATCAATCAGACCGAGCCGCATTTCTTGAAAGATCTCGGGCTTGATAAGCACCTTTCACCCACGCGCAGTAACGGCCTGCACGCTATGTTAGAGCGTATCTATCAGGTGGCTAAGCAAGGATAAACGTTAGTGGCGGCAGGAGGTTGAGCGGCAACACTCAGCAGGGCGGTCGTCATCTTCACGGCAGAGCGCTTCGCTGCGCCCACCGGGCACCGGATCCATGCCGCCTGGGCTGCCTGGGTGGCATTTCACAATGCGTTTGACGGCCATCCAGCCGCCTTTGAAAGGGCCGTGCACCTGGATGGCCTCGATGGTATAGGAAGAGCAGCTTGGCCAGAAACGGCAGCGAGGGCCAAGCAGTGGGCTGATGGTGTATTGGTAAACGCGAATACAGCCTACCATCACTGCTGTTAGCAGCTTAAGAAAAACCTGTTTAATGGCGAACAGCCAATTTTTCACGGCGCTTTTTTGCCGTATAGCGTGGCCGGATCAATCAGCGGCTCGCTGGTAATCTTGGCGCTGTCTGCACCGAGCGACACATAAAAGCAGCTGCGACGGCCGGTATGGCACGCGGGACCAGTTTGCTCCACCTGAACCAGCAGCGTATCACCATCGCAATCTAGCGCTGCGCTTTTAAGGTGCTGTTGCTGGCCAGATGTCTCACCTTTGCGCCATAGCTTTTGGCGCGAGCGTGAGAAGTAGCAAACTCGCTGCGTTGTTAACGTCTCTTCCAGGGCTTCTCGGTTCATCCACGCCATCATCAGTACTTCGCCCGTATCATGTTGCTGGGCAATGGCGGGAATCAGGCCGTCTTCATTAAAGCGAACGGCATCTAGTAGCGTTGCAAGCTTGGGCAGGGAAGCTGTTGTGGTCGCTGACTCTAACGCCTTAAAAAGCTGTTGAGGGGCGAGTTCATCAAATTGGGACATTAGGCATTACTCACGGATCGGCATGCTTGACATAAGCCCTGAAGCTCAATCGTTTGGCGCTCAACGTTGAAGCCTTGGCGCTGGGCCAGGGCGGCAAGCTGATCGCTAATTTCATCAAGGTGCAGCTCTTCGACGTAGCCGCACTGGCGACAGATAAGTAGCTGGAAGCCATGGGCGTGCTCTGGGCATGCGCAAGCCACATAGGCATTTTGCGATTCAATGCGATGCACCAGCCCCTGTTCGATCAGAAATTCCAGCGCGCGATAGACAGTAGGCGGGCGGGCAGCGGCATGCTCAGTGGAGAGCTGATCCAGCAGATCATATGCTTTGAGGCCGCCACCGTTTTCTGCGATAAGCTCAAGTACCCGGCGGCGTATCGGGGTAAACCGAACGCCGCGCGTGTGACACTGAGATTCTGCTTGCTGCAATAGCGTATTCGCTTCAGTCATTAGATAACTCGTTGAACGTCTCGCGTGTAGTCTACGCCGTTGCCGAGGGAGTGTCAGGGTTATCGACCAGCTCGCTTTTACGCGCAAAGTGGTGCTGGGCGAACGCTACGCGCTTAGCCACCGGCACGTTATCAGGCTGACGCTCAATCAAGTCCAGCCGGCGACGTAGTCCCTCACCGTTGGTCATTTGAATTGCCAAGCCGGGGCGGGCGTTGAGCTCCAGTAGCATTGGCCCGTGCTTACGGTCCAACACCATATCGGTCCCCAGGTAGCCAAGGCCGGTCATCTCGTAGCAGCCCGCCGCCAGGTGAAGGAGAGTTTCCCACTGGGGCACGACAAGGCTTGCCAGGTCATGCCCCGTATCGGGGTGGCTATAGCAAGGGCGGTCAAACTGCACACCCCGTAGCGCTGCTCCAGTGGCGATATTCAAGCCAACCCCGACAGCCCCTTGGTGAAGGTTAGCTTTGCCATCGGATGCCGCCGTGGAGAGGCGCATCATGGCCATCACCGGATAGCCTTTAAAGACAATCACGCGAATGTCAGGAACACCTTCGTAGGTGTACTCAAGTAGGCTTTCATCAAAGTTAATCAGCGTTTCAATGACCGCTACATCGGGCGAGCCGCCTAATGAATAAAGGCCCGAGAGAAGGTTTGAGACGTGTCGCTCAATGTCTTCCATCGTCAGGCTGGCACCACTGGGTTTGTAGAAAAGGCCATTTTCTACCTTTTCAATAACAAGAATACCCTTACCACCACTCCCTTTGGCCGGTTTGACAACAAAGCCCTGATGGCCGTCAAGCATGTCACTCATATGCTTAACGCCAAACTGTGTCGTCACCGTACCGATGAGTTCGGGCGTGGTAATGCCATACTGCTGAGCCAGTAGCTTTGTTTTGAGCTTGTCATCCACTAGAGGATATAACCGGCGCGCATTGTACCGGCCAATATAACGAATATTACGCCGGTTCATGCCCACAATGCCTTTATCCCGAAGGCGGGTCGGCCACGTCCAGTTTTTTAGCCAGCTCATGAAGGCTTCTCATCTTCGGTAATGGGTTTGAAACGACGAAGTTCCAGCAGGCGATAGCCCGTGTAATTACCCAATAGCAGAATAAAGGCCATCAAGATGAGCTGCACACCCAGGAAGTTGAAGGTGATGTGGCGTACCCACGGGTTATTCATTGCAAGGAATGCCAGCACCGCTGTTAGCAGGCTGCCACCGCCCTGTACCAATACCTGTTTGGGACCTTCTTCTTCCCAAAGGATCGACATCCGCTCAATGGTCCACGCCAAGATGATCATCGGGAAGAACGTCACCGTTAACCCGGCGCTCAAGCCCATGCGGTACGCCAGCACGGTAAAGATCGAGATGATGGCAATGACCGTAATAATGACCGCCGAGACCCTCGCGACTAAGAGCAAATTGAGGTACGAGAGATAGTTACGGATAATTAAGCCAACCGCCACGATGAGCAGGAAACCAATCAAACCGGTCAGTAGGCTGGTTTGAATAAACGCCAGAGCAATCAGTACAGGCATAAAGGTCCCTGACGTTTTCACACCCACAAGTACGCGCAGGAATACAACCACTAGCGCACCGATCGGGATCAACAGGATCGTCTGGAATAGCGCCTGCTCTTCCAGCGGCAGGCTGTGAATCGAGAAGTTTAGCAGCGTGTCGTCGGAGTAGTGGTTACGCACCGCCGCCGAAGCAGGCTGGTAGTGGGTTAGCATTGAGAAGGAAACACGGGAATTCGTGCCACCTTGAACCTCAAGCACCGCACGACCGCCGGTTTCCCATAATAGCAAGTTCTCGGGTTGACCCTGTTCGCCGGTCGCTGGGTTAAACAGCGCCCACTCTTCAGCAGTTTGGTCAAACACCTGAATCCAACTGCTAAGGGTTTGGCGGCGACGACCATCTTCCAGCAGTAAGCCGCTTACTTCTCTAGCCTGCACGCCTGCTTGATTCAGCAAGCGCACAATCAGAGCTGACGGTTGCATTTGGGTTAGCAGCAAGCGCGCATTTTCTCCCTGACGCTCTCCATTAATATCGAGAATTAACTCGCGGGCAAACGTAGCGTTATTGGCGCTACGATCCCAAGCACGATCAATTAGCTGGCTAGCGGCCGTATCGTAGGGGCTTTCCCAGGGAGTAACAGCAGGGATGCCGGGCGGCGTTTGTATGGGAGCGCGAGAGTCAGGTGATACCAGCATCTGAACGGAGTAATAGAGCTGCTGGCTGCCCGCCGCTTCACGGATGGTCCACTGCGCCCGCCGACCCAGCTCATCTGCCAGGTAAGCCAGCCCATAGCCAGAAGATGCCGTGTTTTCGGTCAATACACGGAATCCTGCCTGGTGGGATGGCAGCGCTAGATCGACCTGTACCGGGCCATTTTGAGCGTTGAAGTTAATAACCGCTTCAATCTCCCATACTTGACGCTGCTCGCCTGGAAACCAGGGAATCTCAAACTGCAAATGGCGATGCACGCTGGCGACGATACCAACCAGCAGCAGCAATCCAACGATAAAATAAAATGGCAACCGTGACATGGCGATTCCTTTCAGCGTAAAGCGGCAGGGGAGTGTGATTACTCTTCAGTATCGTCTTGATCGGCCGCTTCATCATCAGCCGCTTCTTCAGAGGGTTCGCCACCCGGGAATTCGGGGCGGTCATGCAGATAGGTTTCAGCAACGTCGATCGTTGCTATATCCATCATGAAACGACGCCCAAGCAGTACCGGATAATCCAGATGCGAGCGGTCGTTCAGAGT
Source organism: Vreelandella sp. L-15 (assembly GCF_056857635.1). Taxonomy (NCBI): domain Bacteria; kingdom Pseudomonadati; phylum Pseudomonadota; class Gammaproteobacteria; order Oceanospirillales; family Halomonadaceae; genus Vreelandella; species Vreelandella sp. L-15. The sequence goes on from NZ_JBSXNN010000062.1 coordinate 71,532, forward strand.
GAACTCGACGTTTTCACGAATTGGCCCTAAAGTCATCAACAGTGAAATTACCGGGCGGGACTCTTCGCCAGATGCTTGGATGATTTTAACGCGGCGTTCAATAGGCGCCTCAATCCACTCGTCGCGAATCTGCTCTACAACCACGTCATCTTCATTCAGTGCCAGCTTAAAGCGCACCCAGTCTTCACCATCACGCTCAAAGCGAGTGATTTCAGAAGCAGATAAGGATGACGTATTGGCTCCTGAATCGACCCGCGCCTTTAAATAGGTGCCAATGCTAGGCAGGCCCACCCATTCGCTGCGGCCAAGCAGTGTTTTATTATCTTCGGGTTCTTCAACACGGCACTCTTCGCGAATAATGACGGGATCTTCGCTACGCGCTTCCAAACTGGCAACTTCTTGACGTAAATGGCGCAGCAGGCTGCCCACCTCACGAACATCTGCCGTCAGTACCTGCTGCTGGCTGAGCTGCTGCTCAATGAACGCGGTAGAGGCGTCGCACTGCTGGGCCAGTGATGTCTCAAGCTCAAGGATGCGGGTATTAAAAGACGCCTCGCTTAACGGCGGTGGCTCATTTGACTCTGGCTGTGTCACTGCGCAGCCTGCAAACGACATCGACAAACCGGCCATTAGCCATAAAACACCTGAGCGCATAACGAGGGATATCCTTGGACAATAAGAGCACGAATGATAAGGAGAAGGGTGACCGCTTGTCCAACATGGCTGCGGTTTTTCATTCGTCTAGTTTAGCTGATTTAACATAATATATATTATGCGAACTCTGCTGATCAGTTGCTTGAGCAAATAAAGCCCATTACCTGGCAAACCATATGCGCTACCCGCTCGATATTGATGTAGCTGGGCGTCTATTAAGTTTCACCATGGATGACTGGATGTACCTGCAGCCGGATGGTCGGCTGATCAATACTTAGCAAAAAAAGCAGCCTAGCATTTTGCTAGGCTGCTTTCATACGGACTATACAGTAGTACTTAGCATACAGTAGTGCTTAGTCGTCTGCCGCTGCGTAGGAGCCGTCTTCACGATGGACTTCGTTACCAGTGATTGGCGGAGTAAAGACACAAGCTACGGTCATGCCCTTTTCCTTGCCGCGCAGCAGGTGCTCATCGTGCTGGTCCAGCAGGTAGATGTCGCCCGCCTTGATCGGCCAGATTTTGCCGTCGGCCAGGGTCTCTACCTCGCCTTCACCTTCATAACAAAATACCGCTTCATAGTGATTTTTGTAATGAATGTGCGTCTCAGTGCCAGGAAAAATGCGGGTGATATGGAAAGAGAAACCTGCATTATCGTTGGCCAGAACAAGGCGCGTGCTGTCCCAATTACCGTTTTCAGCAGTGACCAGGCGATCTGTTTTACGTGCTTCTTCGAGATTACGAACGATCATAAACGTGCTCCGTTGCGTGGCAGCCAGCTGTTGGCTGCCTATTCCTGTAAGGGACGTAATGGCGTGTGACGATTTAGCGTAACGCTACACTATGCCTTAATAACAGACTTAACTGACGCTTCAAGGATATCTAAGGCTTTCAGCAGATCTTCATCCGGAATGGTTAGCGGACAAAGGCACTTCACCACTTCACCATCCTGACCACTGGTTTCGATGATGAGACCGTGCTCAAACGCATGGCTGGTGATCTTATCGGCGATATCGCCAGATACCACGTCAATACCGCGCATCAGACCACGGCCACGCTCGGTCGCCGGCATGCCATTTTCTGTCAGCATAGCGGCCAGCTTTTGGAAGCGCTCTTCGACGATACGCGCTTTACGCTGAACATCACGCGCAAAGGTGTCGTTAGACCAATACTTTTTCATCGCTGCGGTCGCCGTCACCATCGCTAAGTTAAAGCCACGGAACGTACCGTTGTACTGGCCAGGCTTCCACTTATCGAGTTCAGGGCGCATCAACACATGTGCAAACGGTAAACCGAAGCCTGAGAGCGATTTCGAATTAGTGACAATGTCTGGCGTAATGCCTGCATGCTCGAAACTGAAGAATTTACCCGTGCGACCACAGCCTGCCTGGATATCATCCACAATGAGAAGGATGTCATGCGCATGACAGATACTTTCTAGGCGCTTGAGCCAATCCAGGCCTGCGACGTTGATACCGCCCTCGCCTTGCACAGTTTCAACAATCACGCCCGCTGGGATATCTAAGCCGCCTGACTTATCGTTTAAGAGCTTTTCAAAGTAGTCCAGCGTGTCGGCATGCTCACCCATGTAGCCATCAAATGGCAGAAAGCTTGCGCCTTGTGTAGGGATGCCACCCGTCGCTTCGCGGAACTTACGGTTACCGGTGGTTGCCAGGGCGCCCATGGTCACACCGTGGAAGCCGTTGGTGAAGGTCACAATGTTATGGCGACCTTTAGCAACACGGGCCAGACGGATGGCCGCTTCCACTGCATTTGTGCCGGTCGGGCCAGGCAGGTGGACTTTATAATCAAGTCCACGGGGCTTCAGAATGACGTTCTCTAGGGTTTCCAGGTAGTCACGCTTAGCGCTTGTCCACATATCTAAGCCATGAACCACCCCACCACTGGAGAGATAGTCAATCATCGCTTCTTTTAGATGCGGATTGTTATGACCGTAGTTCAGCGTGCCAGCACCGGCGAGAAAATCTATATATTCACGACCATTCTCATCGGTCAGCCGCGCATTCTGTGCCTTGGTAAAGACAACAGGAAACGAGCGTGAATAGGTACGAACATTGGATTCCATGCGTTCGAATGTTTGGGTCTGCATTAGCGACCTCCTTATTAAGTGTGTAAGCCAAGCGAGTAAAACAGTGATAGCTAAGGCAACACGAGCGGGAAAACGGTTTAACAAGCCTATAGGGTATTACTTACCAACCGTTAAATATGATCGGTTTGAAATGGCCCAATACGTACTAAGTTTTCCGGGTCGTGCTCTCCCCCAAGCTGTTCTGTCGAAAAGTATTCACGGCTGTTCAAAGGTGCCTGCCAGCGTGCAGCTAGGCGACGGAACAACCCCCACGATGCTTGGTTGTCAGGGGTGATCGTGGTTTCTAAGTGGTGAACGTCGTCAAGTTCAGGGCGCGACATAATCGCTTCCACCAGACGGCGTGCCAGACCTGTGCCCCGAGCTTTTTCACCTACGGCGACTTGCCATAAAAAATAGGTGTCAGGGGCATTATCTTTGACATAACCGGATACAAAACCAACTACTTCACCCTCTTCGTTGGTAGCCACAGCACAGGTATCGCGGAACTGCGTTGCTAGCAGCAGATAAGCGTAGGCTGAATTAACATCGAGCGGCGGGCACGCTTTGATGAGTTCGTAAATCCCCCAACCATCATCAGCATTGGGCTTACGAATAAAAAGCGGCATTTCGGCATGGCCTACCACGGCATCAGCAACGGTTGGGCGAGCCAGCTCGGCAGAAGGTGTAAAAGGCTTAATAGGCGTACTCATGGTTATGCTTCGCTGTAGCGAATTTGAGAATCATTATAACAGCTGATTATGAGCAATTCAAAAACCATATTATTCATCCTCGCATCTTCTATAATTTTTGGTTATCAAACGAGCGTTACGTACTCTAGCATCAAGTTTCTGGCTACCATCAGAGTTTAGATCAGTGATACCGATGCGCGAGACAGCGAGTAGGGTGAGGCGTCTCCGCCTCATCCCTCTCACAGAACCGTACATACGGACCACGTATACGGCTCATGCCATTAACTTACCCCGAATTCGGGGACAGTGATGCCGGTTCTGACCCTGGTCAGATCCAATAA
>NZ_JBSXNN010000063.1:0-3879 GCF_056857635.1 Vreelandella sp. L-15
CATGGGAGTGGACTGCACCAGAAGTGGTTAGCCTAACGCAAGAGGGCGATCACCACGGTGTGGTTCATGACTGGGGTGAAGTCGTAACAAGGTAGCCGTAGGGGAACCTGCGGCTGGATCACCTCCTTAAACGATGCATCATCCCTCGCGGTAAGCGCTCACAATGAATTACCTGATCAGATAGTAGAGCAAACGGTTGATGCATGATCCCCTCTTGGGTCTGTAGCTCAGTTGGTTAGAGCGCACCCCTGATAAGGGTGAGGTCGGCAGTTCAAGTCTGCCCAGACCCACCAAATTCCTGTGATGCGGTGTTAAAACACTTCTCGTATAACGTGATTATGCGTTGAGGTACTTTTCTCGTCTTACGGAAATTTATACAAGAGGTTGGTTTTGCAAGAAAACAATGGGGCCATAGCTCAGCTGGGAGAGCGCCTGCCTTGCACGCAGGAGGTCAGCGGTTCGATCCCGCTTGGCTCCACCATTATCTTCTTGTTTTTTAGATAAACCCCGTTTGTGATTGTTTCGTGACCATTGATAAGCACGACGTAATACGTCTTCTTATCACTGTTCATTGAACAGCTGCTCTTTAACAATGTATATCATGCTGACATGAACGTTTTAAACGTTCATACGTAATTGTTAAGTGATACGTCTCAAGCGTATCCGGCAATCGTTATCATTGCGAGATACCAGACCCCTTCGGGTTATAGGGTCAAGCAATGAAGCGCACACGGTGGATGCCTAGGCAGTCAGAGGCGATGAAAGACGTGGTAGCCTGCGATAAGGTTCGGTGAGGTGGCAAACAACCTGTGACCCGGACATCTCTGAATGGGGAAACCCACTCATCAACAGATGAGTATCTTACGCTGAATATATAGGCGTAAGAGGCGAACCAGGGGAACTGAAACATCTAAGTACCCTGAGGAAAAGAAATCAACCGAGATTCCCCTAGTAGCGGCGAGCGAACGGGGACCAGCCCTTAAGCGTGTGACGGATTAGACGAACAGACTGGGAAGTCTGGCCATAGCGGGTGATAGCCCCGTAGTCGAAAATCTGATCACGTGAAATCGAGTAGGTCGGGGCACGAGAAACCTTGACTGAAGACGGGGGGACCATCCTCCAAGGCTAAATACTCCTGACTGACCGATAGTGAACCAGTACCGTGAGGGAAAGGCGAAAAGAACCCCGGAGAGGGGAGTGAAATAGATCCTGAAACCGTGTGCGTACAAGCAGTAGGAGCCCACTTGTTGGGTGACTGCGTACCTTTTGTATAATGGGTCAGCGACTTATATTCAGTGGCGAGGTTAACCGTATAGGGGAGCCGTAGGGAAACCGAGTCTTAACTGGGCGACACAGTCGCTGGATATAGACCCGAAACCGAGCGATCTATCCATGAGCAGGGTGAAGGTTGAGTAACATCAACTGGAGGCCCGAACCAGGATCTGTTGAAAAAGATTTGGATGACTTGTGGATCGGAGTGAAAGGCTAATCAAGCTCGGAGATAGCTGGTTCTCCTCGAAAGCTATTTAGGTAGCGCCTCACGTATCACCGCCGGGGGTAGAGCACTGTTTCGGCTAGGGGGTCATCCCGACTTACCAACCCGAGGCAAACTCCGAATACCGGTGAGTGCCAGCGTGGGAGACACACGGCGGGTGCTAACGTCCGTCGTGAAAAGGGAAACAACCCAGACCGTCAGCTAAGGTCCCCAAATCCTGGTTAAGTGGGAAACGATGTGGGAAGGCTCAGACAGCTAGGAGGTTGGCTTAGAAGCAGCCATCCTTTAAAGAAAGCGTAATAGCTCACTAGTCGAGTCGGCCTGCGCGGAAGATGTAACGGGGCTAAACCAGGTACCGAAGCTACGGGTTCACACTCTGTGTGAGCGGTAGAGGAGCGTCGTGTAAGCCGATGAAGGTGTGTTGAGAAGCATGCTGGAGGTATCACGAGTGCGAATGCTGACATGAGTAACGATAAAGGGAGTGAAAAACTCCCTCGCCGGAAGACCAAGGGTTTCTGTTCGACGCTAATCGGAGCAGAGTGAGTCGGCCCCTAAGGCGAGGCCGAAAGGCGTAGTCGATGGGAAACGGGTCAATATTCCCGTACCGGACATGATTGCGATGGGGGGACGGAGAAGGCTAGGTGAGCCAGGCGTTGGTTGTCCTGGTGAAAGTGAGTAGGCTTGGGTCTTAGGTAAATCCGGGACCCTTCAAGGCCGAGACACGAAACGAAGACACTACGGTGTCGAAGTCATTGATGCCACGCTTCCAGGAAAAGCCTCTAAGCTTCAGATCATGTGCGACCGTACCCCAAACCGACACAGGTGGTCAGGGTGAGAATCCCAAGGCGCTTGAGAGAACTCGGGTGAAGGAACTAGGCAAAATGGTGCCGTAACTTCGGGAGAAGGCACGCCGGCGTAGGGTGACGAGACTTGCTCTCCAAGCCCGAACCGGTCGAAGATACCAGGTGGCTGCAACTGTTTAGTAAAAACACAGCACTCTGCTAACGCGCAAGCGGACGTATAGGGTGTGACGCCTGCCCGGTGCCGGAAGGTTAAGTGATGGTGTTAGGATTCGTCCGAAGCTCTTGATCGAAGCCCCGGTAAACGGCGGCCGTAACTATAACGGTCCTAAGGTAGCGAAATTCCTTGTCGGGTAAGTTCCGACCTGCACGAATGGCGTAATGATGGCCACGCTGTCTCCACCCGAGACTCAGTGAAATTGAAATCGCCGTGAAGATGCGGTGTACCCGCGGCTAGACGGAAAGACCCCGTGAACCTTTACTATAGCTTCACACTGGACGCTGATGTTGCCTGTGTAGGATAGCTGGGAGGCTTAGAAACCCGGACGCCAGTTCGGGTGGAGCCAACCTTGAAATACCAGCCTGGCATCATTGGCGTTCTCACTCAGGTCCGTGATCCGGATCGAGGACAGTGTGTGGTGGGTAGTTTGACTGGGGCGGTCTCCTCCCAAAGAGTAACGGAGGAGCACGAAGGTACCCTCAGCACGGTCGGACATCGTGCAATGAGTGCAAGAGCATAAGGGTGCTTGACTGCGAGACAGACACGTCGAGCAGGTGCGAAAGCAGGTTCTAGTGATCCGGTGGTTCTGTATGGAAGGGCCATCGCTCAACGGATAAAAGGTACTCCGGGGATAACAGGCTGATACCGCCCAAGAGTTCACATCGACGGCGGTGTTTGGCACCTCGATGTCGGCTCATCACATCCTGGGGCTGAAGTCGGTCCCAAGGGTATGGCTGTTCGCCATTTAAAGTGGTACGCGAGCTGGGTTTAGAACGTCGTGAGACAGTTCGGTCCCTATCTGCCGTGGGCGTTGGATGTTTGAGAAGAGCTGCTCCTAGTACGAGAGGACCGGAGTGGACGACCCTCTGGTGTTCCGGTTGTCACGCCAGTGGCATTGCCGGGTAGCTATGGTCGGACGGGATAACCGCTGAAAGCATCTAAGCGGGAAGCCCCCTTCAAGATGAGACATCCCTGAGACCTCGAGTCTCCTAAAGGGCCCAGCGAGACCAGCTGGTTGATAGGCACGGTGTGGAAGCGCTGCAAGGCGTTGAGCTAACGTGTACTAATGGCCCGTGAGGCTTGACCCTATAACACCCAAGGGGTCTGGTCGCAGTGATAACGAAGAGTGTGAACGCACTCAGAACACCGGATACGCAGCAGTAAGCCAAGGCGCTTGCTGACAAGAGACGATCACACAACACGTCAATGACGCCCAGCATGATATGCATTACCCGTTACGCCTGACGACCATAGCGAGCGTGAACCACCTGATCCCATGCCGAACTCAGCAGTGAAACCGCTTAGCGCCGATGGTAGTGTGGGGTCTCCCCATGCGAGAGTAGGTCATCGTCAGGCACTTATAC
>NZ_JBSXNN010000064.1:0-66560 GCF_056857635.1 Vreelandella sp. L-15
AGCGCTCAGAGCACACAGGCGAGCGAATTCAGCGGAACGAAGCTCAGCCCGATAATGGGGGACAGGAACCGCCGTGGTACGGATCCGTTTGCCCGGTGGTGTGAGAGGACGGGGGAGGCGACTCCCCCTCCTACTCGATCCTAACACATAAACCCCAGCGAATGGCATGGCTGCCCTCTTGGCGGGGATAATGAAGCGGTTGGGCAGCAAGGCAAGTGAGTCAATTTGCGTCACTTATCCGACGCATGTGCCATTATTATACAGTATATTTGTATGGGTAATGATTTTGCAGCTTTATATTGCGCGCAATTGAAAGTGAATAAGTTTATGTTTTTTAACAGATATTTAATTTATGTGGTATTTTTGGCATTCTGGATGCCTTGACAAGATGTAAAGTTAGCCATTAGTCGTAGTCGCTTAATTGGTTTCCACCCTACGTCGACTGGCTCAATGTTAAAGGAGTAGTAATTTATGTTTTTCAAAGACAAAGAGTTAGCTAAAAAAGCTGCAGTGTTAGGTGTTGCTTTTGGTTTGGTAGCAAGTCCGATGGCATTTGCCCAAACATCCATTGAACTCAACAAAGACCGCTCTGCAGGACACGATGTGATGCAGCCTAACTCGCACAATACGTCAGGCCCGGCTCAGTACTCTGCTAGTGACTTGACCCGTAATGAAGGCGATACGCTGGACTACTCCACTTCAAGCAGCGTCAGCGATTCCAACAGCGTGGCTACCAGTAAAGCTGGCTATGATGCTAGCGAGCTGAACCGTGATGAAGGTGATGATCTTCGTTGGTAAGCGTTGATATTAATTCCACAAAAAACCCCGCTCCGGCGGGGTTTTTTGCGTATGGCTGTGTGTTCTAATGACGTGCGACAACATCTTGGGTGTCACGGTAGTGACCATCCCACATCAGCACCGCCCCCGCTACGGCGCCAGGAATTAAAAACAGATTGGCAAGCGGGATCCAGGTGACCAGCATGATCAGCCCGCCGAAGGTGAGGCTGGGCCACCAGCGGCGCGAAAGACGGCTGCGCATATCGCGAAACGTGACCTTGTTGTTATCCATCGGGTAATCAAGGTAAGTGATGGCCATCACCCAGGCGGAAAACAGTGCCCACAAGATCGGTGCCAACAGATTGAGGCCTGGTATCCAGCTGAGAATAAACAGCGCCGCCATGCGCGGCAGAATATAGCCCAGCTTGACCAGTTCGCGACCCAGTGCATCGATGGCCGTTTTAGCTAGCCCGCGATCATCCAACGGTTCCCGTCCTGTAGCCTGACGCTCGACTTTAGCGGCTAAAAAGCCGTAAAACGGCGCGGCAATCAGATGTGTCACCAGGGTGAAGGTAAAAAAGATCACCACCAAGAGGCTAACGAAGAAGAGCGGCCAGATAAGCCAAGAGAGCCACTCCAACCAGCTGGGGACCATGGTCATGGCACTGTCGAGCCAGCTATCAAAGCGGTTGAGCACCAAGCTTAGCATGCTGGCATACACGATGAGGTTGACCAGGATCGGCAGGAAAATGTAGCGCCGCAGCCCTTTTTGGTACACCAAACGTGTGCCTTGGCTCAGCGCCGTTATTGCATCCACCATGCTTGCTCCTTAAATAAAAACGCCCAGATGTGTCATCTGGGCGTATTGCAGGAGGAATTACCTGCTAGGTCAAGACTTTTTAAGCACCTTCTGCTCTAAGGTGTCGGGGTCGCTGTGGCGAATATCCAGGCCCTTCACCAGGTAGACCACGTACTCTGCCAGGTTATTGGCGTGGTCGCCCACACGCTCTAGTGCCCGCAGTACCCACATGATGCTGAGGACGGAGCTAATAGAGCGGGAGTCTTCCATCATAAAGGTCATTAGAGAGCGCATGGCGCTGCCGTATTCGTCATCCACCGACTCATCTTCACGCACAACCTGCATGGCAAGTTCGGTATCGAAGCGGGCAAAAGCCGTCAGTGCATCGCGCAGCATTTTACGCACGTGTTCACTGATGTGACGCACTTCGACCAGGCCACGAATGCCGCCGCTGTTTTCACTCAGCAGTAGGGCGTTGCGGGCAATTTTGCTCGCCTCATCGCCAATCCGCTCAAGGTCTGAGGTGGCACGAATAACGGCCAGCACCAGACGAAGGTCCGAGGCAGCCGGCTGGCGACGGGCCAGGACGCGAGTACACTCATCATCAATCTGCAGTTGCAGGTCGTTCACTTGGCGGTCGTTGTCACGCACTTTTTCGGCCAGACGGCTGTCGCCTTCCAACAGGGCGTGAACGGCGTCTTGTACCTGTTTTTCCACCAGACCGCCCATGGCCATCAGGTGGGTTTTCAGCTCTTCCAGCTCCTGGTTGAACTGGCGAGAGATATGCTGGCTGTGGCTATCGCTCGTAATATCCATTGAGCACTCCTGACGTAACGTCGGTTGGGCCTAGGTCATGCGGCCGGTAATGTAGTTTTCAGTGCGTTGTAAACGCGGGTTGGTGAACACTTGATCCGTTGGCCCGTATTCAACGAGTTCACCTTGCTGCAAAAAAGCCGTGTAGTCGGATACCCGTGCGGCTTGCTGCATATTGTGGGTAACCAGTACCAGCGTGAGCTGGGATTTCAGGTTACGAATTAGCTCTTCAATTTTAAGCGTAGAAATAGGGTCGAGCGCCGAGGCCGGCTCATCCAATAGCAATACATCGGGCTGTACGGCCAGCGTGCGGGCAATCACTAAGCGCTGCTGCTGCCCACCGGATAACTGCCACGCGGAACGGTGCAGGCGATCTTTCACCTCATCCCACAGGGCGGCTGAGGTGAGCGCCCACTCGATAATATCGTCGCGTTTGCGCTTAGGCAGGCGCCTCTGCAGGCGCAGCCCAAACGCCACGTTTTCATAGATCGACATCGGAAACGGGTTGGGCGTTTGAAACACCATGCCCACACGGCGTCGCAGCTCGGTAACGTTCATCTGCGGGGCGTGGATGTCCTGATCTTCTAACTGGATTTGCCCATGGTGCGTCACCGACTCATTCAGGTCATGCAGCCGATTAATCGCACGCAGCAAAGTAGATTTGCCACAGCCCGACGGGCCGATGAAAGCGGTGACTCGATGGCGAGGCACGTCAAGCGTTAGGTCGCGCAACGCCGTTTTCCCCGCATAAGCGAGGTGAAACTGGTTGATGCTCAAACAGCAGGTCTCGGCTGAAAATCGAGTTACCGGTGCTTGAGTTGGGTTGGCGGACGATAACGCTAGCATTCGTTCCCTCGTTGACGCCTTAAATAATGACGCAGAAATATGGCAGTTAGATTAAGCACCAGCACAATCAGCACTAACAGCAGAGCGGTGGCAAACACCAGTGGGATAGCGGCTTGGACATCTTCACCGTGAAAAGCGGTATCAAATAAATGATAGCCGAGGTGCATAAACTTGCGCTCTAGATGCAGATAGGGAAATTCGCCATCGACGGGCATTTGCGGGGCCAGTTTTGCCACGCCCACCAGCATCAGCGGGGCGACTTCCCCTGCGGCTCGAGCTACCGCCAAAATCACACCGGTGAGCATCGCGGGGGTGGCCATGGGCAGTACCACGCGGGTCAGCATCTCCAAACGGGTGGCACCCAGCGCCACTGCACCTTCCCGCTGGGCGTCGGGAATACGCGCTAGCCCCTCTTCGGTGGCTACGATGACGACCGGCAGCGTTAGCAGCGCCAGAGTCAACGATGCCCAGAGCAGGCCGCCGGTTCCAAAGGTGGGCGAGGGCAGCGCATCCTCAAAAAACCAGCTGTCGATGGAGCCACCGATGCCGTAAACAAACACTCCTAAGCCAAATACCCCGTATACAATTGAGGGTACCCCTGCGAGATTGCGCACGCCGATGCGCACTAAGCGGGTTAGGCGGTTCTGGTGCGCGATTTCATTCAGATAAATGGCGGCCAGCACGCCAAACGGTGTCACGATGACCGACATCAGGATCACCATCAGCACCGTCCCGAAAATAGCGGGCCAAACGCCGCCACCGGTATTGGCTGCACGCGGGCCTTCGCTGAGGAATTGCCAAATGCGCTCACTCCAGACGACGACTTTCTGCCCCCAGGACATGGCGTTGGGCGCTTGAAAAAGCGTGACGCCCGACAGCGGCTGGGTAATGGTGTGCCCATTGGCGGCGGTCAGTTGGAGTTGTGCGTTAGGGCGCTGGCTGTCGGGCAGTGTCAGGGCTCGAGCGACAAACGCCCAGGCGGCGTCATCCTCAAAATGCTGACCTTCGCTCTCTACGGCCTCCAGGCGGCCAATAAAGTCGCCCCAGGGGGAGCGCTCTAACCGGATGAGGTCGTCGGGCACGGCGACGGTGTCGATATCGTCCAGGGCCACCCAGCGCCAGCTTGCGCCGTCGATATCTCGGTTGCCGGTAAAGTAGAGCCGCTCTATGCCCGCTGTGTTAGGCAGAGGGGTTTCTCGCACCGGCTGGCCGATGACCGTTTCGCCTGAGTGAAGGGTGGCCTCTTCCAGCGCGGCGGGCCAAAAGTGGCCAAGTCCGCGCGTGGCGAGCAGGGTGAGCAGCGTGGCGAGCATCAGCAGCGACAAGGCAACGCTAGCGGCGCACAACCAGGGCCACAGCAGACTACCCATAGCGCTGATACGAGATGGGCGAAATGACCAGCGCATTAGAGTTTACCTCCTAAACGCTGATAGCGCCGCCGCAGACGTTGACGCACCACTTCCGCTAACGTATTGACTAAAAAGGTGAAGATAAACAAGGATAGCGCGGCAAAAATTAGTAGATGGTACGTAAGGCCTCCGGGAGAAGCTTCCGGCAGCTCAATCGCAATAGACGCAGAAAGCGAGCGTAGCCCTTCAAAGGGGCTGGCGCTAAAGAGAGCGGTGTTGCCGCTGGCCATTAACACAATCATGGTTTCGCCCACGGCGCGCCCGGCACCAATCATGACCGCTGAAAAGACCCCTGGCCCTGCTGTGGGGAGCGCCACCTTCCACAGCGCCTGCCAGCGGCTGGCCCCCAGTGCTTGGGCACCCTCCATTAAACTTGCGGGCACATCGGCAAGGGCGTCTTCTGCCAGCGAGTAGATGCTGGGAATCACCGCAAACCCCATGGCAATCCCCACAATTAGCGCGTTGCGAGTGGCGTAGTCCAGCCCGTACTGTTGGTCGAGCAGGCGGCGAAGATCGCCGCCGAACCACGCTTGCTCCATCAGCGGAGATAGCCATAAGGCCAGCGTGACCATGATGGCCAGCCACGGCATCAGCCAGACGCCTGCCCAAGAGAGCGGCAGCCACTGGCGCAGGCGGGCGTTGGCGAGATACCAGAGCCCGCCTGCCAATGCGGCGCTAAGCGGTAGCCAAACGATCACTAGCAAAGTGCTGGCTAAGTGACGCTCTACCCACGGCGCTAGCAGTAGCCCGGCAATAAAGCCCACCACCACGCCGGGGATGGCTTCCATCAGCTCAAGAATAGGTTTTACCCGGCTGCGCAGTCGTGTCGACATAAACAGCGCCGAATACATGGCCGCACCCAGCGCAATAGGCGTGGCAAACAGCATCGCGGCGAGGGCTGCTTTAAGAGTACCCCAGGCAAGCGGTGATAAGGTGCTGAGCGAAAACGCGTCACCAAACGCCAGCAGCGGCAGTGTTTCCCAAATAAGGAACACGCCAATGGCGAGGATAGCCAACAGAACACCAATACCACCGGCGGTGATTAGCCCGGTCGCAATACGGTCGTGGATAAGGCGCAGCGGCTGACGCAAAAAAGGAAGCCGTGGAGGAGTCATGTCGACATCATAAAGAAACGAGTGCCGTAGCAAAAAGTACGTACATGGCCGAAGCTTTATACCCTACGTCATGTTTATGACAGTTAAGTGACAGTTTAGTCGCCAAGCAGTAGAGGTGAGCGCTGGGTCTGAGGCAGAGGCACAAAGCCAGCGGCTTGTACAATTTGTTGCCCTTCATCCGAGAAAATCAGTTCAAGAAACGCCTGCTCGGCGGGCGGCAGTCTCTCACCGGGCGGCAGGTTAACGTAAAGGTAGAGATCCCGCGAGAGCGGGTAGGTATCGTCCTGAATTGTCGCCACGCTGGGGGTAATGGCAGTGCCTTTATCGTTGATCAGCGGTAGCGCGCGTACCATGGGATTTAAGTGGTTATAGCCCGCATAGCCCATGGCGTTGGGAGATTCGCCTACGGCGGCAATCACCGCTGAAGAGCCGGGGTGTTCGCTAATATCGCGGCGAAACTGGCCGTTACATAGCGCCTGTTCCTGAAATAGCCTATGGGTGCCCGAGGCTAAATTTCGGCCGTGCAGGGCAATTTTTCCATAGGGCCACTGATCTGCGGGCAGCAGGTCTTCCCAGCGGCGAATGGGTTGGGGTCCTCCGCAGTCCAGCGATGTGGAAAAGATGGCATCGGCCTGCTTGCGGGTTAGCGATGCCAGCGGGTTATGACGGTGAACCACCAGCAACAAGGCATCCCGAGCGACGCTCAGCTCGTGAGGGGGGTAGCCGTAACGTTCGATAAACTGCTGGCGCTCGCTCTCGGTCATCGGGCGCGACATCGGCCCAAAGCGCGTTGTGCCCGCCACCAAGGCGGTCGGTGCGCTGGCGGAACCACTCGCCTGGAACTGCAGCGTAATATCAGGGTAGCGGTGATGTAACGCTTCCCCCCAGCGTAGCATTAGCCCCGCCATGGTGTCGGAGCCAACCGCCCCTAAAGTGCCCCCAACAGGGCTTGGCTGCCCCCAAGCACAGGCGCAAAAAAATAGCAGCCCGCCTGCCAACCAGAGGCGGTAGTGTTGGTTAAACCTCAAGCGATAGCGCTTCAAACCATTGCCCTTCAAACGTCACCCCTCTTATGATTAACTATCGCCAGCCTGTTGCGATGCAGCAACACGACACTCATCCGTATCACCGAGTAACATCACAACAATAACCTTACAAAGCGACCACCTTATGACACCGCTGGACACCGATTTGGACGATGTACCCGCCCCAAAAGGGCAGCTCACCTTAAAGTTACTGGCTTCTCGACAAGATACCAATCTCTATGGCGATATTCCTGGCGGCTGGCTAGTCAATCAAATGGATCAAGCGGCGGAATTGGCCGCCGGGCGCGAAGCTGGTGGGCGTACTGCCACAGTGGCCATTGAAGCGATGGATTTCCTCAGCCCTGTGCGAGTGGGCTCTATGGTGAGCGTGTATACTCAAGTGCAAGACATTGGCCACAGCTCCATCAAAATTGATGTAGAGGTATGGGTGCGCCCGCCCCACGGCCGCCATATTGAAGAGCGCCAGAAAGTCACCGAAGCACGCTTTGTGATGGTGGCGCTGGACGACAATGGGCGTATTCGCGCCGTACACGGCTAAGCTTTCTGTCACTTGTTCTATCTACAAAGCAGCAAAAAGGGCGCCGAGGCGCCCTTTTGTCATTAGCCGAGTGTCATTAGCCGAGAACAGGTTATGCACCTACGTTGTCGCGGCTCTTCAGGTAAGCGTACTCACCCGCATCGCTAAACGGGCGCACCACTTTCTGGAATGCCGAGTAGGATTCGTAAACGCGGCGAGACTCTTCGTCGCTATCTACCTGACGCTGAATGGCCTCTTTAGACGACTCGTACAGCGCGGCCATCACGTCTTCCGGGAAGGTGCGCAGCTGCACACCGTGCTCTTCCACCAGGGTTTCCAGGGCCTGGGCGTTGCGGTAGGCAAGCTCGCTGATCATCGCTAGGTTAGAAGCGCGTGCCGCTTCGCGGATCACGTCCTGCAGGTCTTCCGGCAGCGCATTCCACGCATCCAGGTTGATGGTGCCTTCAAGGACGGCAGAGGGCTCGTTCCACACTGACGTGTAGTAGTAGTCTGCCACTTGGTGCAGGCCAAAGGCCAGGTCGTTATACGGACCCACCCAGTCAGCGGCGTCTAGCGCACCGGTTTGTAGCGAGGTGAAGATTTCTGAACCGGCCATGTTCACGGTGCTCACACCGATGCCGTTCATGGCTTCACCGGCGAGACCCGGCAGGCGCAGCTTCAGGCCCTGCATATCGTCGAGGGAGTTGATCTCTTTTTTGAACCAGCCCGCCATCTGTGTGCCGGTGTTACCCACGGCAAACGGCTTCAGGTTGTGGTTGGAGTAGATCTCATCCCACAGTTCTTGACCACCGCCGTGGTACAGCCAGGCGTTCATTTCAGTGGTGGTCATGCCAAATGGCACGGCGGTGAAGAACTGGGAAGCCGCGACTTTACCGCGCCAGTAGTAAGACGCGGAGTGACCCATTTCAGCCGTGCCAGCGGCGACGGCATCAAAGACTTCCAGTGCCGGTACCAGCTCGCCTGCACCGTGAACGCGAATGCGCATGCGGCCGTTAGAGAGCTGTTCCACACGACGAGCAAAGTCGTTAGCACCGGTACCCAGGGCGGGGAAGTTTTTCGGCCAGGAGGTGACCATATCCCAGGTGTAGGTTTCGTTAGCGCTGGCGGTAGAAACAAAGGGGGCAGCAGCGACACCGGCGGCACCCAGGCCGGCGGTTTTCAAAAATTGGCGGCGTTGCATGGCGGGCATGACTCCGAAATTATAGGCTGTTTTTTATAAGCGCAGTGAGCGCAGTGTCCGCCCGTCAGTATGCGCTAAGCAGCTTTTATAGGACAAGTGTCTGTCTTCCCTTGCCCTTTTTAGGCTTTAAAACGGCGATAGGTTTTAAAGCGGCGTAAGCTTGGCAAACCCGAGCACGAGCCACTTCACGCCGTTACCGTCGAAGCTTACCTGCACGCGAGCACGGGCACCTTCGCCCTCGGCGTTGAGAATAATCCCCTCACCAAATACCGGGTGCTCGACCCGCTGGCCGACATGCAGCGCAGGTAGCTCGCCGTCGCTCTCGATACTGGTTTGGGCGAAGCTTTGCCGCGATGCGGTTACCGGGCGGGAGATATGGCCCCTTAGGCGCACTTCTTCCAGCAGGTGGGGCGGCAGTTCGCGCAGAAAGCGCGAAGGGCGTGGAAACACCTCTTTGCCGTGCAGGCGTCGGGTTTCTGCGTGGGTCAGGTAGAGCTTCTGCATGGCGCGGGTAACGCCTACATAGCAAAGCCTACGCTCCTCCTCGAGCCGCCCCGGCTCCTCCACCGACATCTTATGCGGGAACAGCCCCTCCTCCACACCGGCGATAAACACAACGGGAAACTCTAGCCCTTTCGCTGAGTGCAGCGTCATCAGCTGCACGCTGTCCTCGAACTCCTCGGCTTCATGGTCGCCTGCGTTGAGGGCGGCTTCCGAAAGGAAGGCTTCCAGCGCGGCCATGCCTTCTCCGGCTTCCGGGGTTTCAAAGGCGTCTCCATGGGTGAAGGCGCGCGCGGCGTTGACCAGCTCTTCCAGGTTCTCGACCCGAGCCTGGCCTTTTTCACCGCGCTCGCTTTGGTGGTGTTCAATCAGCCCGGTGCGCGCCGTGACGTGGTCGATGATCTCGTGGAGCGGCAGCCCGGACGTGTCGTTGTCCAGCTGTTCGATCAAGTTGGTAAAGGCCTGCACGGCGTTGCCCGCCCGGCCTCTTAAGGTGCCATCCTGAATCGCGTCGTGGAGCGCCTGCCAGAGCGAAACGCCCTGTTCACGGGCGCGGTGGCGGACGATTTCCACCGTGCGGGTGCCAATGCCTCGGGTGGGCACGTTGATGACGCGTTCAAGGGAGGCGTCGTCGTCCCGGTTGAGCAGCAGGCGAAGGTAGGCCAGGGCGTTTTTGATCTCCAGCCGCTCATAAAAGCGGTGGCCGCCGTAGATGCGGTAGGGTATCCCCTGGCGAATCAGCGTCTCTTCCAGCAGTCGCGACTGGGCGTTGGAGCGGTATAGGATGGCGACATCACGACGGTTGAAGCCCTCCTCGATTTTCTCTTTGATGGTGTCGACGATGTAGCGGGCTTCTTCCAGGTCGTTGAACCCGGCATACACCGAGATCGGTTCGCCCTTGATACCATCGGTCCAGAGGTTTTTGCCCAACCGCTCGCTATTATGGCTGATCAGCGTATTGGCCGCTTCCAGAATCGCGCTGGTAGAGCGATAGTTCTGCTCCAGGCGCACGGTATGGGTGTTGGGAAACTCTTCTTCGAAGCGGCGAATGTTCTCGACCTTGGCGCCCCGCCAGCCGTAAATGGACTGGTCATCATCGCCGACCGCCGTCATCGGCGTTTGCTGGCCGGTGAGCAGTTTCAGCCAGGCGTACTGCAGGGTGTTGGTATCCTGAAACTCGTCCACCAGCACATGGCCAAAGCGCTCGCGATAGTGGTTCAGCAGCGGCGGGTTGTCGCGCAGAAGCTCTAGGCTGCGCAGCAGCAGCTCGCCGAAATCCACCAGCCCGCCTCGCTCGCAGGTGAACTGGTAGCGCTCGTAGAGCTCGACCATCTGGGCGAGGTACGCATCGCCATTGACGTTCACTTGATGGGGTCGCAGGCCCTCTTCCTTGCAACCAGAAATGAACCCCTGCACCTGGCGGGGCGGGAAGCGCTCGTCGTCGATCGAGTAATCTTTGAGCAGCCGTTTGATCAGCCGGAGCTGGTCGTCGGAGTCAATGATTTGAAAGTGTTGGGGCAAGCGGGCGTCTTGCCAGTGGGTGCGTAGCAGCCGGTGGGCAATGGAGTGGAACGTACCGACCCACACGTGGCGCATGGAAATACCCAGCAGCGCTTCTAAGCGCGTGCGCATTTCCCGTGCCGCTTTGTTGGTAAACGTGACCGCCAGCAGCGCATAAGGAGACAGCCCCTCGGCCTGCATCAGCCAGGCAATGCGGTGAACCAGCACGCGGGTTTTACCGGAGCCCGCGCCCGCCAATACCAGTAGGTTGCCCTGGGGGGCACTGACGGCCTCTCGCTGGGCGGGGTTGAGCTGATCGAGTATCGCCGTGACGTCGTCCATATAAGCCGCTGCCGGTTCGAAAAATGGGCGGCCAGTTTAGCACAGCCCGCCCACTGGCTGGGTATACAGCGTACGTCGCGTTGGGCTGCGTTTATTGATCGTCTGGGTAACGCAGCGTGGTCAGGCTCTTTTTCACCGCTTTGAGCTGTTCGGCAAGCTTGGGGCCGCGAGTTTTGGCCACGCCAACGGCCAGCACGTCGATCAGCACTAGATGCGCGATGCGCGAGCTGAGCGGCGTGTAAATCTCGGTATCTTCATGCACATCGATGAACAGCGGCAAGCTCACTTCGTGGGCCAGCGGAGACTCGCTGGGGCATAGGCCAATCACCGTAGCCCCCGCTTCGCGGGCCAGGCGAACGCTGGCCACCAGCGCCCGGGTTCGGCCTGTCTGCGAGATGGCGACCACCACGTCGCCCTCCTGCAGGGTCACCGCCGACATGTTCTGCATGTGCGGGTCGGCGTAGGCAGAGGTCGAGATCTGCAGGCGGAAAAACTTGTGCTGGGCATCGAAGGCCACCGCGCCGGAGGCGCCAAAGCCGTAGAACTCGACGCGATTGGCCATGGCCAGTGCATTGACGGCCTTGCCCAGCGCTTCGTTATCGAGCCGGTCGCGTACCGACAGCAGCGTGCCGACGGTGGAGTCAAAAATGCTGTGGGAGAACTCCGCCACTGAGTCGCTATCGTTCATGGAGAACTGGGCGAACTGACTACCACTGGCCAGCATCTGGGCTAGCTGAAGCTTGAAGTCCTGGAAACCGTTGCAGCCAAGGGCGCGGCAGAAGCGCACCACGGTGGGTTCGCTCACCTTTGCCTCGGTGGCAAGATCCACGATCCGCATATGAATCACTTCATCGGGGTTGCGCAGCACGAACCGCGCGACCTTTTGTTCGGAGCGACGGAAATGCTCCATGCGGCGTCTCATTTCATCGAACAGGGCGCGGCTCACGTTCAGCTCCTTAAATTCTTGATCGTGCTTATGCAGCCTAGGTGGCCACAGTATGCCTGAGTGACGCGAAGAGGGCAGCGGGAATCACCCGTAATGGCTGCCGTTTAAAGGGCGTTAACCCATTTCTTCAAGATTCGTCATCATTTTGTCAAGTAGGTTATAGTAAGAAGTGACGTGCCGCACTGCATCATTTAAAAATCAGTCGTCACGGATGCAGGTGGACGTAGGCAACTTCACCTGGAGGAGCGTCGATCATGAGAAACGTCGAACGAATGACCTCGGTAAAAAGCGAATTGCTCGACATATTCATGAGTATGGAGGTCGATGAGCATGCCCAACGTCGGCGCAGCGCCGCCCAGCGTAGCCTAAGGGCACGCAGAGGGATTGAGCTGCATCGGGAGTTTCAGAAACTATCGCGGGATATCGCTCCCATGCCGGACGATGACGAACCGCAAGAGAGCGAACTGCACTAACAACCGCGTGCGAAGAGACTGCCCCGCCGATTAGCGGGGCGGTGACGGCTTAGATCAAGCCGGCCACGAACACGGCGATGACACCTGCGGGCGCGACGAAGCGTGCGAGTATGTTCCATACGCCCACACCAGCGGCTGACAACCCAAGCTCAGTCTCGACACTCTTGCGCTCTAAACACCAAGCGGCGAATAGGATCGCTCCCAGGCCGGTCAGCGGCAGGAGAATCTTGCTGGTAAAGGTGTCGAGCAGGTCGAAGATATTCAAGCCAAAGAACAGCACCTCCGCCCATACGTTGAACGAGAGCAGGGCGGCAACGCCTAGCGCCCACACTGCAATACCGCTCGCAAACGTCGCTACCAAACGCGACATCGAGGTACGCTCTTCCAAGGTTTCCACCACCGGCTCCAGCAGCGAGATGGCAGAGGTCAGCGCTGCAAACGTAAGCAGCAGGAAGAACATCAGGCCGAGAATCGTACCGCCCGTCATGTTGCCGAACGCCAGCGGTAGCGTCACGAAGATCAGGCCGGGGCCTTCGCCTGCGCTCAAGCCGTTGGCAAACACGATCGGGAAGATCGCCAAGCCGGCCAGCAGGGCAATGGCGGTATCCAGTATGATCACGGTGCGCGCGGTGCTGATCAGGTTGACGTCTTCGCCCAGGTAAGAGCCGTAGGCCATCATGATGCCCATGCCCAGCGAGAGGGTGAAGAACGCTTGGCCCATGGCTGCTAGTACCACGCCGCCATTTAGCGCAGACCAGTCTGGGCTGAACATGAAGCTCAGGGTTTCACCGAAGTAGCCGCTGGTCATGCCGTAGCCGACCAGGATCAGCATCAGTACCACCAGCGCAGGCATCATGGTGCGCGCTGCGCTTTCCAGGCCTTTGGTGACGCCGCGGGCCACGATGCCGATCACCAGCACCATGAAGGCGGTGTGCCATAGCAGCAGTGTCGTCGGGCTGCCCAGCATGCCGCTGAACAGCGCACCAATGCTGTCCGCATCTTGGCCGTTGAAGGTGCCAATCACCGAGCTCAGCGTATAGTTCAACGACCAGCCGCCGATCACGCTATAAAACGACAAGATCAAGAAGGCGGCGAGAACACCGCTCACCCCGATCGTTGCCCAAGCGCGCGTCTTGCCGTGGCTAGCGGCCAAATCGGACATGGTGTTGATGGGATTTTTCTGGCCGCGACGGCCAATCATCCACTCGGCGACCAGAATGGGCAGGCCGACCAGTGCTACACAGGCCAAATAGACCAGAACGAAGGCGGCACCACCGCTGTCGCCCACCATGTACGAGAAACGCCAGATATTGCCCAGGCCAACGGCGGAGCCCGCCGCGGCCAGCACAAAGCCCATGCGAGATGACCACTGTGCATGCGCAAGTTTTGCCATAAATCACCTATGTGAAGTTCGATTGTAATGAGTCGTTGTCGGCGCACTGCACCGATTTTCGGAAATAGAAAGATTGCCAGCGTGCTTTTCCGAAAGAACGCGCAATTTATCCGATCATAGGGGGGCTTGCCAGTCAGCTCGTCTAAAAAGAGGCCTTAGAATAGCTGGCTCTGCTTTTCGTCAGCAAAAGGCTCGAGGGCCGGTAGTGAAATGCGCCGTTGGAGGGCGTGGTACAGGTGTCGAGCCATCTCTGGCGACGCTCGGTTATCGGCTGTATGCACAAATAAGAAAGGGCTTTTCCCCTGACTTATCCACAGGATGAGGCGGTCTACCCACGGCTCGAAGTAGCGAGTATTGATGGCTTTGTCAATATGGCCAATGAAGCGAATGATCGGTTGCTCTGCCGTGGAAAGCACGTGTAGCGGGAGTTTCGGCTTTTCCTGCTGAGCGTGAGCGAGACCTGCATGGCCATTGGCAGGGGTCGAGAACACGGGGCGCACATCGAGCATCACACGGTTGGCGCCATAAGTTATCAACAATTGGTTGAAGGCTTTCTCCTCCTCACCCTTGTGGAAAAAAACAGGGTGGCGCACCTCCACGGCGCAGGGCAGATGCGCTGGCCAGTGAGCGAGCAATGCTTCGAGTTTAGGTAGCTCTGCAGGGCCGAAATCACGCGGTAGCTGGACCATGGTTGGACCCAGCCGGTCATGGAGCGGCGTCAGTGCCTCTATAAACTCCCAGGCGGAGGCTAAACTGCCGAGACGCTGGTCGTGCGTCACGCTGGCGGGCAGTTTAAAACAAAAGCGAAAATGAGCGGGAGCTTGGCGCGCCCAGGCAGCGATGGTGTCGGGCTTAGGTGCGCCGCTGTAAAACGTCGTATTGCCCTCCACGCTGGAAAACACTGCCGCGTAATCACTGAGCAGGTCGGTTTTGGCTTGGCGCGGGTAGAGGCTGCCCTGCCAATCCTGATTGGCCCACATGGGCAAGCCGAGATAGAGCGGTAGCGGTGCGCGTGGGGCAGTCATCTAAGCGGTGGCCTTTGTCGAAACGTAGAATTGTCGAAACAGAAAGGCTTAGTGTAACCGTAACACCATGGGCTGTGGCGGGGGCTCAAGGCGTGTTAATGAAGATAACGGCCAAATTTATGCAATTTCCCCCGTCGCTGCAGCGCTACTATGGTAATCGTTATAACACTCACAAGATGGCCAACAGGAAGCCCCATGGATGCTGCTTATGTAAGCGCCGACGATATTCGCGATCAATTTTCCAAAGCGATGTCGGCGATGTATCAACAGGAAGTGCCGCAATATGGCACGTTGCTCTCGCTGGTAGAGAGCGTGAATCATGATGTGCTGGCAGAGGATGCCGCCTTAGCACATACGCTCGAAGCGTCAGACGAACTGGCGCGCCTTAGCGTTGAGCGCCATGGAGCGATCCGCGTTGGTTTGCCTGAAGAGCTGTCACTGCTACGGCGTATGTTTGCGGTGATGGGCATGCATCCCGTGGGGTATTACGACCTGGCTGCTGCCGGTGTACCGGTGCACTCCACGGCGTTTCGCCCGGTGGATGATGACGCCTTGAAGCGCAATCCCTTTCGTGTCTTTACCTCGCTGCTGCGGCTAGAGCTCATCGAAAACGCAGCGCTTCGCGAGCAGGCGCGGGAAATTCTCTCCCACCGTGAAATCGTCACCCCCGAGGCCCAGGCGCTAATCGCCCGCTGCGAAGAGCAGGGTGGCCTAAACGCGACCGATGCCAAGGCATTCGTGCAGGCCGCGCTCAATACGTTCCGCTGGCACCACGATGCCACCGCCGACCGCGCCACCTACGACCGTTTGCATCAAGAGCATCGGTTGATTGCCGACGTGGTGAGCTTTAGAGGCCCGCATATCAACCATTTAACCCCGCGCACCTTGGATATCGATGCAGTACAGCAGCAGATGCCGAGTGTGGGCATCGACCCTAAGGCGGTGATCGAAGGTCCGCCCCGTCGCCGCTGCCCGATTCTACTGCGCCAAACCAGTTTCAAAGCGCTGGAAGAGACCATTACCTTTGCCGACAGCGTGGCGGGACACCATACCGCCCGCTTCGGTGAAATCGAGCAGCGCGGGGTTGCTCTCACTCAAAAAGGACGCGCGCTATACGACCGCCTGCTGGCCAAGTCGCAGCAGTTGCCTCCCGCTAAAGATAACAGCGCTCATCAGGCGCAGCTGGCGGAAGTGTTCCAAGCATTCCCAGACGACCACGCCACGCTACGTCGTGAAGGGCTGGCGTTCTTCCACTATCACGCCGTGCCGGGTACCACTGCATCACTACCCGCGCAGATTAACCCGGATACCCTTGACGCACTCATCGAGCAAGGCGCGCTGACTTGCCAGCCCATGATTTATGAGGACTTTCTGCCGGTTAGCGCGGCGGGCATCTTCCAGTCGAACCTGGGCGGCGAGCAGCGCGATGAATACGCAAGCCAAGCCAACCAAGCCCAATTCGAGCGTGACCTGGGGGCCTCCGTGATTGATGAAATTGCGCTGTATGCACAGCGCCAGCAGGCATCACTGGACAAGGCGCTGGCGGTGCTTGCGGGAAGGTGTTAGAACGAGGCGACAAATGCAACACGGCTAACCACATCACCGAAGGAGTGCGCTATGCAGCAGGGCAAAGTATTGGTGTTACATGGGCCTAATCTCAACTTATTAGGCACGCGTCAGCCAGAGATTTATGGCTATGACACACTCGACGATGTGAATAACCTGCTGCGCGAAAAAGCGGTAATGGCAGGCTGGGAGATCACCTGCCTGCAAAGTAACCATGAAGGTGCGCTCATCGACGCCATTCACGCAGCGAGGGTAGATGGCA
Organism: Vreelandella sp. L-15; assembly: GCF_056857635.1. Lineage (NCBI taxonomy): Bacteria > Pseudomonadati > Pseudomonadota > Gammaproteobacteria > Oceanospirillales > Halomonadaceae > Vreelandella > Vreelandella sp. L-15. Next base: position 16,532 of record NZ_JBSXNN010000064.1, read on the forward strand.
CGCAGGCCATCATTATCAATCCGGCGGCCTATACTCATACCTCGGTAGCGATCCTCGATGCATTGAACGCCTTTGATGGCCAGGTCATCGAAGTCCATCTCTCCAACGTGCATAAGCGCGAGTCGTTTCGCCACCACTCCTATGTCTCGCTACGGGCCGATGGCGTGATTGCTGGCCTAGGCGTGCAGGGATATAAAGCGGCGCTAGAGGCGGTGATGGCTGCCTCCCATCAATAATATAACTCCTTTGTATCGTTAGCCCTTGGCGTTTCATTGGCTTGGTGAGGTTAAAAGGCGTATGGCTAAATTTTTCCGGGAATTCCGCGAGTTTGCCGTTAAGGGCAATGTGATTGATATGGCGGTAGGTATCATCATTGGCGGGGCATTTACGCTGATTGTGCAAAGTCTCGTCAAGGACGTAATGAACCCGCTGATTGGCTTGCTGGTGGGTGGAATCGATTTTTCGAATCTGTTCGTCGTATTGCGGGAAGGCGTGGCGGGAGCGCCCTATGCCACCTTGGCGGAAGCTCAAGCGGCAGGGGCAGTGACGCTGAACGTGGGGCTGTTTATCAACGCGGTGGTGAGCTTCTCCATCGTCGCGTTCGTGGTGTTTTTGCTGGTGCGTACCATCAACCGCTTAAAGCGCGAAGAGGCGGTGGCACCGGCAGACCCGACCGAAAAGCCCTGCCCTTACTGTTTTATGGTGGTGCCAATCAAGGCCGTTCGCTGTGGTCACTGTACGTCTGAGCTACAGGCGGCGGCCCCAGAGAAGCCTACCGAGAGCGTGTAGCGAAGCGTCATTAAAAAAGGGTGCCCGTGGGCACCCTTTTTGCATTACAGAAGGCAGTTACGCCGTCTTTTTCGCTGCTTTCTTATCGCTTTGCGTGCTGTCACTGGCATCGCTGGGTTGGGGCAACGATGGCAGAGATTTGGCTAGCATATCAACACTGTGACGATAGTAGAGCTGGCTCTTGTTGTGCTCGCCTAGGCTTGCGTAGAGGCGAGCAAGCTCGGCACACACTTCGCCATTGGGGCGCTGGCGCTGGCTGGCTTCAAAGTATTCCAGCGCTTTTTCCCACTGGCCAACACGTAGTGACAGGCGTCCACAGGCGAGCAGCAGCTCGGGGTCGTTGGGGCGCTCTTGTAGCCACTTTTCGGCCTTGGCGAGCTGGCGAGCGGCATCGACATTGAGCAGGCCGTAGCGCTTGACCAAGCGGGCGTCCCAGTGGTTATCCAGCGAGTGGTTCAGCAGACGCTCGGCAATCGGCTCTTCGTTGGCATGTAGCAGTGCCTCGGTATAGAGCACGATCAGCTCGGTATTGCCGCGCAGGTAGTCGGGCATATCCGCCCACAGCCCGCGAACCCGTTCGATATTGGTAGGGTTCTTCGCTTCGAAGATGATCAGCTCGCGATACGCTTTGAATTCCAGCTGTTCGCGCTCTTGCTGGGTAATCAGCTTCTGCGCGGCCAGACGTGGAATTAGGCGGCGCAGGCCTTCCCAGTCGTTGACGCTCAGGTGTACCTGCTTCAAAAGCTTCAGTACCTGAGGGTGATTGGTGAGCTGCTTATCCAGGCGAGTGAGAATTGCCAGAGCCTCTTCCGGCTGCTGACGGTCAATCATCAGCTGCGCCTGCATCAGGCCAACGGCGGTATCCGCGCCGTCGGTGGTCAGCTGGGCCTGGTTCAGATGCTCCTGGGACTTCTCGTGGTCGCCCTGATAGTGGGCTGCCAGCGCGGCCGATAGGTAGTTCACCAGCGGTGTGCTGGAGTCGTCGGCGGCGCGCACCAAGGTTTTCTCGGCTTTTTTCCAGCGGCCTTCGGTGAGTGCCACCAAACCACGCACGGTGCGTTTCATGGCGCGACGGTTACGGGCGCGGCTGTTCCAGGTACGGAAGCGACCAACCGGGCGAATAATGCCGGTAAGCAGGCGTAGCGCGAAGTGCAGCACAATAAAGGCACCCAGTAGCAGCACCAGACCAAACCAGAACGAGGTTTGAACCGAGGTGTCGCCCACTCGAATCAGCCAGTAACCGGGCACTGACATCATCAGGTGCCCAAAGAGCGCGCCAACCGCAAGGCCCGCGATGATCAGCAGGATGAGTTTTCTCATGCATCACCTCCATCCTGACGACGCGACTCGAAACGGTTGTCGATGAAGCTGGCCAGCGCTTGCTGTGAGGCGCTGATATCCGGCAGCTCGGGCTTTACTTCGGCCTGCTTCAGCTCTTGAAGGCGGGCTATGACGCTCTGGGTCTCTTCACGCTCGGTGTCGTAGTAGCCGTTCAGCAGCTCCAGGGCTTTGTCGATGCTCGCTTCGTACAGCTCGGGCTCCTCTTTGAGCAGCGCTAGCTGAGACTGCTCGAGAATCAGGCGCAGGCTCTGGCGCAGGTAGGACTCCTGCTCCGGCGTGATCAACGCTTCCAGTGCTTCATCGTGCTGACGAATGACCACGAGATCTTTTAGCTCTTCACCGAAGCGGGCGAGCTGGCGCTGGAAAGTGCCGGTAGGCGGCTGCTCAATGCTCGACGTCACGGCGCGTTCTTCGATCTCTTGAGATAGGCGCAGACCCGCTACGCGCTCTTGCTGGGCATTCAGAGCTAAGTAAATGCCTGTGCGGTCCACTTGAGGAACGGCGTCCAGCGCGGCGAGCTCGTTGGCAATTTCACGACGCACGGGCGTTAGCGCCGGGTTATCGGCATCGGCCAGACGGGCATCGGCGGTGCGCAGCAGAGCGGCGGCACCTTCCACATCACCCTCCAGCTGCAGGCGCTGATTCGCCAAACGCAGCAAGTAGGCCGCTTCGGCGTGAAGCCAATCGCGCTCGTCGGTGTCCTGCTCTTGTGAGAGCTGCGTCAGCACCTCGTCCAGCGTGCTGTTGATGTCGCTGCGATAGCTATCCAGCTCGCTGCGCAGTTCGCTCACGGTACTCTCCAGCGCTTGGCTTCGTTCGGCTTCGCCCTCTTCGATCCGTGACTCAAGCTCGCTGACCGCTTGCTGGGAAGCGCTGTTTTGCGCTTGCTGGGCCAATTCGTCCAGGCGCTGCTGCTGACTATCCAAGCGCTGCCAGCCTTGCCAAGTGATCAGGCCCAGGGCGAGTGCCAGGATAATCACCAGGGCAATGGCTACGCCGCCACCTTTGCTGCTGCCGCCACCGGTAGAGGAGGGCGGAGTCGGCTTGCCTGGGCCTCTAGTAGCGGATGTACTGCCGCTTTTCGAGGAGGTGGACGCTGCAGGTGTTGCTGTGGCGGTCGGCTTGGTGTCTGCTGCCGTCGCTTTGGTATCTTTTGGGGCGTTGGCCTGCGCAGTGCTTGCCGTGCCAGACGTGGGTGCACTGGCATTTGAAGCGCTGGTAGTCGAAGCGCTTGAGCCACCTTTGTTGCGGCGGCGCGAGCGGCTGTTCTTAGCCGCGTAAGAGGAGGAGGCGCTGCCAGCAGTCGACTCGCTTTTCGCCGATGATGCCGTAGTATCGCTCGGTTGCGCGTTATCTTGGGATGCATCGGCAGACGTGTTGTTAACGCCTTCCTGCTCGTTTGGTTGTTTGCTCATCTGTCGCTAGCCCTTATTAAGTTCCTTGATCGACATCGGCACCCTATGGGTTGCAGGACCGATCCAACGCGGCCACCAGCGCAGCCGGCGTTGCTCCCGACGCCACCTTGAGGTCACAAAAACCCAGTTTACCGGCCAGTGTAGCTAAACGGTGACTGGAAACGATTAGCGGTTGGTTCAACGCTGCTGGACCACACCATTTTGCCAGATATTCAAGCAGTTCGCCGCTGGTGACGATGAGCGCCCGGTAGGCACCTGTGGCGAGGCGCTTTTGCATCGCTGGCGAAGGCGGCTGATAAACCCGCCGATAGACCGCCAGCCGGGTAATAGTGGCCCCGCGTGCCGCTAGAGTGTCGGCGATCAGCGTGCGGCCGCCTTCTCCTGCCACCAGCAGCACTCGTTGATGTGCTAGGTGGCGAAGCGACGCTAGCGAAAGCAGCGCTTCGCTGGTGTCTTCACCCTGCTGGGGCGGAGGAATACGTACCCGAACCCCAAGCTGATCGAACAGTATGCTGGCAGTGCCCCGTCCAACGCTATAGTAATCAATACCGATAGGTCGCTGTGGCCAGTAGCGATCCAGCGCCTCGCTTAAACAGTAAGCGGCAAAGGGGCTGACCACCACTATCTTATGGTACTGATCAATATCCAACCAGACTTGGCGCTGCGTAGCATCTTCAGGCAGCGCTTCCAGATGCATCACGTCAAGCGACTCCACCCAGCCTTTGCTTGCCCGCAGGGCATCAGCCAGCGTTTCGCCCCGCTCCCCTGGGCGGCAAATCAGTACCGGCTGGCTCATACGTTGCGGCCGTAAACCTCTGCCAAGATATCGCCGGCGCCTTGATCCAGCAGCTCTTCGGCAATACGAATGCCGAGCGCTTCCGGCTCATGGATAGAGCCACGGCCCTCGGCACGCAGTACCTCGGTGCCCTCTGGGTTGCCCACTAGCCCGCGCAGCCACAGGGTATCGTTGGCTTTATCCAGTACGGCGTGCCCGGCAATCGGTACTTGGCAGCCACCTTCCAGGCGCGTGTTCATGGCGCGCTCGGCGCGCACGCGGGTGGCGGTATCCTGATCGTCCAAGGGGGCCAGTAGCGCAATCAATTCGGGGTCGTGCAAGCGACATTCGATGCCTAGTGCGCCCTGGCCGCAGGCGGGCAAGCAGATTTCAGGGGGCAGTGCTTGGGCGATTCGCGCATCGAGCCCCAGGCGCTGCAGGCCAGAGGTGGCCAGAATGATAGCGTCGAACTCGCCATCGTCGAGCTTCCCAAGGCGAGTCTGGACGTTGCCGCGCAGGTTGAGGATTTGCAGGTCCGGACGGGCTTCACGTATTTGTAGGCCACGACGTAGGCTGGCGGTACCGATGCGCGCACCTTCGGGCAGCTCGTCGATGCTGTTATAGTGGTTGGACACGAATGCATCGGTGGGGTCTGCCCCATCTAAAATCACCGATAGCCCCAAGCCTTCGGGGAAGTGCATGGGTACGTCTTTCATGGAGTGAACGGCAATATCGGCGCGTCCATCCAGCATGGCGTCTTCAAGCTCCTTGACGAATAGCCCTTTGCCACCAATTTTGGAGAGAGGCGTATCGAGAATTTTGTCGCCTTTGGTGGAGAGGGGGACAAGCTCAACTTCCAGACCGCTATGTGCCGCCATCAAGCGGTCGCGGACGTACTCGGCCTGCCACATGGCCAACTGACTTTTACGCGTGGCAATGCGCAATTTAGTGATGGATGACACCTGATTCTCCCTTTGCCGCTGACACGGCGCGTCGAACTGTGATAATTCTCATCATAAAGCACCCAGCCACACAGTAAAAATAACCGGCCGAATTTAGGGCCAGCGCTGAACGCGTTTAACGCCTGTTAGGAAATGCCATGCCCCCTGTTGAACCGCAAGGTAAGCTAGACCAATTCTTTCTGCTTTCGCAGGATTTGTTCTGCTGCATCGACTTTGCGGGCACGCTGCTCAGCATCAACCCAACCTTTGAGTCGTTACTGGGTTACCAAGCAGAAGCGCTGCTGGGTAGGCCCTGTGGTGTCGTGGTAGAGCCGCGTGATCATCCCGTTATCGAAGCAGCGTTGGCAAGGGTATGCCGGGGTGAAAAAATTAATGCCTTCGATATTTGTGCGTTAGCGGTAGATGGTAGGCGCGTTTGGTTGGAAGTGTCCGCTTCTGCCGGTGAGCAGGTGATTTATGTGATTGCCCGAGATATTTCTCGTCGCAAAGCGGTGGAAAAGCAGCTACGGCGCAATCAGCGGCTGTTCCGTATTGCCGGTGAGACAGCGCATATAGGCGGCTGGTATATGGATTTAGCGGTGGGGCTGCCGATCTGGTCGGAGGAGGTGTGCCGCCTTCACGATATGCCTGTTGGCCACCAGCCCACGCTGGAGGAGGCGATTGCTTTTTACACGCCAAGCTCTCGGTCGCGTATTCAAGCCGTGTTTACCAACTGCTGTGAGAAGGGGATAAGTTTTGACGAAGAGCTGGAGATTATTACCCAGCAGGGGCGACGGCGTTGGGTGCGAGTGATTGGCCGAGCGGTGCGCGATGAGCTAGGAAAAATTATTCAAGCTCAGGGCTCTACTCAGGATATTACCGAGCGCAAAGACACTGAACGGCAGTTGGCGCTGCTGGAGCGCAGCGTGGAGTCTAGCACCAATGGCGTGGTCATTGTGGATGCTCAGCGCCCTGATCTGCCGATAGTGTATGTGAACGCTGCCTTTGAGCGCATCACCGGCTACTCGCGAGAGGCCGCGCTGGGCCGCAACTGCCGTTTTCTACAAGGAATCGACACGGACCCTGCGACCCAGGTGCAATTGCGCAAAGGCATCAAAGAGCAGCGCGATGTGCACGTGGTGATTCGCAACTATCGCCGTAACGGCGCGCCTTTCTGGAACGATCTTTATATCTCCCCGGTGCGCGATGAAGCTGGCGTAGTCACACATTTTATCGGCGCGCAAAACGATATTACCGCCCAGCGAGAGTATCAGGCCCAGCTGAGCCATAACGCCAATCACGATGCGCTGACCGGGCTGCCCAACCGGCTGTTGCTGGACCAGCGCCTTGCCCAAGGTTGTTTGTTAGCCAGGCGCTACCAGCGTTATTTAGCAGTGCTGTTCATTGATTTAGACGACTTTAAGCCAATCAATGACACCCTCGGCCATGAAGTGGGCGACTATATTTTGCTAGAGGTCGCCAAGCGCTTGGAGGAGGAGCTGCGCCCCTGGGACACCGTGGCCCGATTTGGCGGCGATGAGTTTATCGTGCTGTTGCCGGATTTAGCCCACGAAGACGATGTCTTACAGGTGGTCGAGCGGCTGCTGGCACGAGTTTCGGCACCTTACTGGTATCGCAGCAACGAGCTAAGAATTACTGCCAGTATTGGGATTGCCACCAACGATGGCACTATTCAAACGCCGCGTCAGCTCATTCAGCAGGCCGACCTTGCCATGCACAAGGCCAAACGCAGGGGGCGCAACACCTTTCAGTGGTATACCGACGAACTTAACCGCAAGGTCACCGAGCGGGTGAATTTGCGCCATGCCCTGCAGCAGGCCATTGAGCAGGAGCAGTTTGAGCTCCATTACCAGCCGCAAATTCACCATAGCGGGCGGGTCGCTGGAGTTGAAGCGTTGGTCCGTTGGTACCACCCAGAGCGTGGCAACATCCCGCCAGGGCAGTTTATTCCTTTGGCCGAGGATACCGGGCAGATTATTCCCATCAGTGAGTGGGTGATGGAAACCGCCTGCCGCGATGCGGTGGTGCTCAATGCCGAAAGCGCGACCCCCATAACCATGGCGATTAACGTATCACCCATGCAGTTTCAGCGCCCAGGATTTTTAGACTCCGTAAAGCAGGTGCTGGCGCGTAGTGGCTTGCCCCCCGCGCTATTAGAGCTGGAGCTGACCGAAGGTGTATTAATGGATAGCGCCGAACACACCATTCAGGCTTTACAGGCCCTGCGCCAACTGGGCGTGCACATTGCGCTGGATGACTTTGGCACCGGTTTCTCAAGCCTTAGCTATCTAAAACGCCTACCCATCAATAAGCTGAAGGTTGACCGCTCGTTTGTGGGCGATGTGGCCGTTGATTCCCGTGACGCCGCTATTGTAGAGGGCGTTGTCACCATGGCAGATAAGCTGGGACTCGAGGTGTTAATTGAAGGCGTTGAAACCGCCGAGCAGTTTCACTTCCTGCGTACCCTGCAGTGCGACCATTTCCAAGGCTACTACTTTGCTCGTCCCATGGCCTTGAGTGCGCTGAAGGCATATTTGAAAACGCCGCTAGTAGTCGTTGCTAGCCAAGAATCTCCTACCTCGTTATAAACACTGCCATAAAACGGCATGCCGCTCTACGCAGTGACTCTGGTACACTTTCCGGTAACGACTCCATTAGTTTTGTCAGCAGGATATGTCTCCGATGAGCCAAGCTACGAACCAGTCTTGGGGCGGTCGCTTCAGCGAGCCCACCGATGCTTTTGTTGCACGCTTTACCGCGTCTGTGAACTTCGACCAACGCCTAGCGCGCCAGGATATTCAGGGCTCGATTGCCCATGCCACCATGCTGGCGCGGGTGGGCGTGCTCACCGAAGAAGAGCGCGACGCCATTATTAACGGCCTGACCGACATTCAGGGCGAGATTGAGCGCGGTGAGTTCCAGTGGTCGGTGCCGCTGGAAGACGTGCACATGAACATCGAAGCACGCCTGACCGATAAAATCGGCATTACTGGCAAGAAGCTACACACCGGCCGCTCGCGCAACGACCAAGTGGCCACCGACATTCGCCTGTTCATGCGCGATGAGATCGACGTGATCGAAGCGGAGCTGACCCGTCTGCGTGACGGCATGATTGAGCTTGCCGAGCGCGAAGCCGACACCATCATGCCCGGTTTTACTCACCTGCAAACGGCTCAGCCAGTCACCTTCGGCCACCACCTGCTGGCGTGGCAAGAGATGCTGGCCCGCGACCACGAGCGCCTGCTGGATTGCCGTAAGCGGGTGAACGTGATGCCGCTGGGCTCCGCGGCGCTGGCGGGCACGACCTACCCCATTGACCGCCACGTGACCGCTGAGCTGCTCGGCTTTGATCGCCCGGCAGAAAACTCGCTGGACGCCGTGTCAGATCGTGATTTTGCAATTGAATTCACCAGTTTCGCCAGCATCCTGCTTATGCACCTGTCGCGGATGAGCGAAGAGCTCGTGCTGTGGACCAGTGCGCAGTTCAACTTCATCGACCTGCCCGACCGCTTCTGCACCGGCTCCTCCATTATGCCGCAGAAAAAAAACCCCGACGTGCCTGAGCTGGTGCGCGGTAAAACCGGCCGTGTGTATGGCCATCTGATGGCGCTGCTGACGCTGATGAAGTCGCAGCCGCTGGCCTACAACAAGGATAACCAGGAAGACAAAGAGCCGCTGTTCGACGCCGTCGACACCGTGCGCGACTGTCTGAAAGCCTTTGCGGACATGGTGCCTGCCATCGAGCCGAAGAAAGAGAGCATGTACGAAGCGGCGCGGCGCGGCTTCTCCACCGCCACAGACCTGGCGGATTACCTGGTGCGTAAAGGCGTGGCCTTCCGTGATGCTCACGAGATCGTGGGTCTCTCCGTGGCCTACGGCCTGAAAACCAAGAAAGACCTCTCTGAAATGACCCTCGAAGAGCTGCAGCAGTTCTCCGATATCATTGAGCAGGACGTATTTGAAGTGCTGACGCTGGAAGGCTCGGTCGCTGCCCGTAACCACATTGGCGGCACGGCGCCTGACCAAGTGCGCGCCGCTGCAAACCGTGCGCGAGAAGCGCTGGCAGCCCTGAAAGGTGCGTCATGAAACGCAGTGCAATCATACTTAGCGCGCTGCTGATGGCCGCACTGCTGCTTGTTGGCTGTGGTCAAAAGGGGCCACTTTATCTGCCTGACGATACCAATGATTCGGCCGCCGAGCAGGAGGGGTAATGGATCACTTTAACTACCGCGATGGCGTGCTCTACGCCGAAGATGTGCCGCTAACGCAGCTGGCCGCCGAGATGGGCACGCCCTGCTATGTCTACTCAAAAGCGACCTTTGAGCGCCATTTTCGCGCCTACACCGAAGCCTTGGGTGGCCACTCGCACTTAATCTGCTACGCGGTGAAAGCCAACTCTAACCTTGCCGTGCTGGGCCTTTTGGCCCGCATGGGGGCCGGGTTTGATATTGTCTCCGTGGGTGAGCTTGAGCGGGTGCTAAAAGCGGGCGGCGCCCCCGCCAAAGTGGTGTTTTCTGGCGTGGCTAAGCAGCCCCATGAAATGGCGCGGGCGCTAGAAGTCGGCATCAAATGCTTTAACGTCGAGTCGCGCCCAGAGCTGGAGCGCCTGAATGCCGTGGCAGGTGAGCTGGGGAAAATCGCTCCGGTCTCGCTGCGCGTCAATCCTGATGTGGATGCGGGCACTCACCCTTATATCTCTACCGGCTTAAAAGATAACAAGTTTGGCATTCCGGTGGATGACGCGCTGGAGGTGTACCAACTGGCGGCCAGCCTGCCAAACCTGCGCGTGACGGGCCTGGATTGCCATATCGGCTCGCAGCTCACCGAAACCGCGCCGTTTCTAGATGCCCTGGAGCGCCTGTTGGTGCTGATGGAGCGCCTTCGCGAGCGCGGCATCGAGATCGACCATCTGGATTTAGGCGGCGGCTTAGGCGTGCCCTACCGTGACGAGAAGCCACCCCAGCCGTTCGATTACGCTAGCCAACTGCTGGCGCGCCTCTCCCGCTGGGAAGGCGGCGAAAAGCTCACGCTGCTGTTTGAGCCGGGTCGCTCTATTGCGGCCAACGCCGGGCTGATGCTCACCCGGGTAGAGTTCTTGAAACCCGGCGAGACCAAGAACTTTGCCATTGTCGATGCGGCCATGAACGACCTGATTCGTCCGGCGCTGTATCAGGCGTGGCAGGCGATTGTGCCGGTGGATACCCGCCAGCCACGTGAGAGCGCCACCTACGACGTGGTCGGCCCTGTGTGTGAAACCGGTGACTTCCTGGGTAAAGAGCGTGAGCTTGCTATCGCCGAAGGCGATCTGTTGGCGGTACGCTCCGCCGGAGCTTACGGTTTTGTGATGGCGTCGAACTACAACAGCCGCCCGCGCCCGCCAGAGGTGATGGTGGATGGCGACACGTACCACGTGGTGCGCGCTCGGGAAACGCTGGAAAGCCTGTGGGCCGGTGAGGCGCTGCTGCCGGAAGGGGCGCGCTGATGCTGCTGCACTTCACCAAAATGCACGGCCTGGGCAACGACTTCATGGTGGTGGACCTGGTCACTCAGCGGGCGCGCCTGCGGGACGAGCAGATCCGCCAACTGGCGGACCGGCGCTTTGGCATTGGCTTTGACCAACTGCTGATCGTCGAGCCGCCCCGCGACCCGGACATGGACTTTCGCTACCGTATCTATAACGCCGACGGCAGCGAAGTGGAGAACTGTGGCAACGGCGCGCGCTGCTTTGCCCGCTTTGTGCGCGACCAGCGTTTAACCCACAAGCATGAAATCCATGTGGAAACCGCCGGTGGCCCGCTGGTGCTCAATGTTCAGCACGATGGCATGGTACGGGTCGATATGGGTAGGCCGCGCTTCAACCCGGCGACGCTGCCGTTTGAAGCGCCGGGTGATCAACCGCTGCATGAGATAGATGTAGGCGGTGAAACGCTGCAGCTTGGCGTGGTCTCCATGGGCAATCCCCATGCTGTCCTCCAGGTAGAGAGCGTGGATAGCGCCCCGGTGGAGCGCTTGGGGCCGCTGTTGGAGTCGCATCCTCGGTTTCCCAAGCGGGTCAACGTCGGCTTTATGCAGGTGGTCTCGCCCAGCGAGATTCGTCTGCGGGTGTTCGAGCGTGGCAGCGGTGAAACCCTGGCCTGCGGCACCGGTGCCTGTGCGGCGGTGGCCAGTGGGATTCGTCAGGGGCTTCTGAAGAGCCCAGTGAAAGTGCACTTGCCCGGCGGGCAGCTCAGTATCGAGTGGCCTGACCCCGAAGCGTCACTCGTCATGGTGGGCCCTGCTACCCGGGTGTTTGATGGTCGGGTATCACTCAACTAATGCGAGGAGAACGGCGATGTCTCAAGCTCCTGAGCCGCGCAAAACGCTCGACCCTGACCAAGTAGCGTTTTGGCTGGCCCGTCACCCCGATTTTTTTATTGGCCGTGAAGGGCTGCTGCAGCAGCTCAAAGTGCCCCACCCGAATATCGATGGTGCTGTGTCGCTGCTGGAGCGGCTGGTGATCGACCTGCGCCAGCGAGCTGAAACGGCGGAAGGGCGGCTTGAGCATTTGCTGGAAACCGCTCGTCATAACGAGGCTCAGTACCGTCGCCTGCGGGAAACGCTGCTCAGCTTAGTTGAAGCGGAAGACCGTGATGCCCTGGCCCAAGCGCTGGCGACTCAGCTTAACGAGCGCTTTCAAACCCCGGCGATGGCCCTATGGTGTCCCGCGTCGTTAAGCGATGCAGAGTCCACGCCACCCCAGCCGCCACGCCATATTCTCGACCAGCACGCCAGCGCTCGCTTGGCGGCGCTGCTGGATGGCCGCACCAGTCGCTGCGCCAAGCTGAGCGTCAGTGATTGGAAGTGCCTACTGCCCCATACCAAAGCACCCCGTAAAGCGGGTTCCTGTGCGATTACACGCCTCTCGGCGGGGGAGCAGCTGGGTTATTTGCTGCTCGCTAGCCCCGACCCTGAATGTTACCGCGCCAGTATGGATACGCTGTTTACCGAGTACCTGGGCGATATTGTCGCGCGCCTACTGCTGCGGTTGGGGCCGGAGCCGCATGGACAGCGATAGCTTGCTGGCAGACACGGTCACTAACTACTTAGCGCAGCTAGCCACCCATGCCAGCCCGGCCACGGTGGCGGCCTATCGTCAGGATTTATCCGCCTTTTGCCAGTTTGCCGAACAGCGTGGCATCACTCAGGCCAGCGCGCTGGACACGGCGCTGGTGAGAGCCTTTCTAGGCGCCGAACGTAGCCGGGGGCTGGCGCCGAGAAGCCTAGCCCGCCGACGTGCGGCGCTATCTCGCTTTGCCGATGCGTTAGTGCAGCATCGTGTGTTGGCAGATAACCCGGTCAGCCTACTGCGCACCCCTAAGCAGCCCAGTCATCTGCCCAGACCGCTGGATGTGGATGCGCTGGCGCGCTTTCTGGACACGCCCCACGACGGCTCGCCGCTGGCGCTTCGCGACCAAGCCATGCTGGAGCTTTTCTACTCCAGCGGCCTGCGCTTAGCCGAGCTGGCGGCGCTGGATATGAGCCACTTAACGGCCAATCATGTGCGGGTGATGGGTAAGGGCAGCAAGCCCCGCCAAGTGCCGGTGGGACGACGCGCCCAGCAGGCGCTGGAAGCATGGCTCACCTGCCGGGCCAGTTTGGCGGCCAGCGCTGAAACGGCGCTGTTCGTTGGTCAGCGGGGGCAGCGGTTGGGGCATCGAGCGATCCAGAAACGCTTAGCACAGCTCTCGGTGGTGCGCGGCCTGCCCGAACATCTTCACCCCCACCGCCTGCGCCACTCTTTTGCCAGCCACCTGCTGGAATCTAGCCAGGATCTGCGGGCCGTGCAGGAGCTGCTGGGTCATGCCAATCTATCCACTACTCAAGTGTATACGCGGCTGGATTGGCAGCACTTGGCAGACAGTTACGATGCCGCCCACCCGCGCGCCAAACGCCGCCCCAGTGAGAGTTAATCATGGTCACGTTAGACGCCATCACCTTTGATTTGGACGACACCCTATGGGACAACCAGGGCGTCATGCTGAAAACCGAAGAGGGCCATTACCGCTGGCTGCTGGAAGCGCTGGCAGCATGGCGTGCTGCCCGTCAAGAGGCGCCGCTACCGTTAACGTATGATGAGGGCGTGGCGGATTACCTGAAGCGCCGCCAGCAGTGGGCAAGCCAAGTGCCTGAACGGCGAGGTGACTTTACCTGGCTAAGGCTACGAGCGTTAGAGGCCCAGTTGGAAACCAGCGGTTTGCCTCGCAGCGCTGCACTGTTATGGGCCGCCGCGGCAATGAATGAGTTCCACCGCCTGCGGGTGCAGGTCACGCCGCACCCAGAGGCAGCTGGGCTGCTATCGGCGCTTGCCGAGCGCTATCGGCTAGCGGCGATTACCAACGGCAATATTCACCTTAAGCGCCAGCCATTGGCGGCCCACTTTCCGGTAGCGATTGCCGCTGGAGAGCTGCTGGCTCCCAAGCCTGACCCCAAGCCTTTTCTCACCGCGCTGGAGCGACTGAATACCGTACCGCAGCGCGCCATGCACGTGGGCGACTCCTGGAATGAGGATGTGCTTCCCGCCCAGCAACTGGGTATGCATGCCGCCTGGGTGGCTGAATGCGGCGACCAAACGCTGCCCGAGCGGGTTCACCGTGTTGCTCATGTCAAAGAGCTACCGGAGCTGATTGAGTGGCTGGAAAAACGCGCCTAGACCACGCCTATTAACGGGCGTCTTCTGGAGTGTGCAGCCACTGGTCTAGTTTTTGGGAAAGGGTATCGACCCCGTCGCGTTTCAGCGATGAAAACAGCTGTACCGATACGAGGTCTTCCCACTCTTTTAAGCGGGAGCGCACTTTCTGCAGGGCGGCGCTGGCTGGACCACGCTTCAGTTTGTCGGCTTTGGTCAGCAGAATATGCACCGGCATCCCGCGCTGGTCAGCATAGTCGAGCATCATTTGGTCGAACTCGGTCAGCGGGTGGCGCACGTCCATAAGCAGCACTAGACCACGCAGGCTAAAACGGCCGCGCAGGTAGTCGGAAAGATGCTTTTGCCACTCAATTTTGACCGCTTCCGGCACTTTGGCGTAGCCATAGCCGGGTAGATCCACCAAGCGGCGCGACTCGTCGTTCATCACAGTGAAGAAGTTGATGAGCTGGGTGCGGCCCGGAGTGCGCGAGGTGCGCGCCAGCGCATTTTGCTGGGTTAGCGCGTTAATGGCGCTGGATTTACCGGCATTTGAGCGTCCGGCAAACGCTACTTCTGCACCGGTATCGTCAGGACACAGTGCCAGGGTTGGCGCGCTGATCATAAAACGCGCCGTGGGGTAGTTCAGCCGAGGGACTGGGCTATCATGGGGGGTAGACATGGAATTAATCCTGAAAAACAAACGTATAACACGGCCCGCTGGCCAACCCTAGTGTGAGAGAGAGCGGTACCGCGACGAATTACCCCAAAAGCAGACCTGGACTTGCATTCCCGCCGCTAGGGTGATTCGTTATAATGCAAGCGGTTTATAACTGCGACCTGGGGCGCTAGTGTACCATCGCGCTTTAGCCAGCAGCGACCAACACGACATTGTTGTTCGTTTTGGCGGAGCTGACCCTGGTAATGTGCTGAACCTGGGCAGCGCCCAGGGTGCGTACCAGTCAATAATCAAACGGCATAGTGGATTAGCAATGAGAAAGTTACTGGCAAGCCTGGCAATTACCATGGGTGCCGTTGGCACCGCCCACGCCCAAGCGGACCTTCAAGCCGACGCTGACGCAGCGGCGGGTCGCGAACTTGCGCAAACCTGTGCTGCCTGTCATGGCCAGCAGGGCATTAGCGCAGTGGGTACCTTCCCCAACCTGGCAGGGCAGCAGATGTCCTATCTGGCCAAACAGATCATGGACATTCGTGACGGCAACCGTGTCGTCCCACAGATGGCCGGTTTGGTCGCTGACTACTCAGACCAAGATGCTTGGGACGTCGCTGCCCACTTTGCAGGCCAAGAGGCTAACCTCGGTCAAACCAGTGATGAAGACGCTGAGTTGCTGGCCCGCGGTGAAGAGCTGTATCGCGCAGGCGATATGTCTAAAGGCATTCCCGCCTGTAGCGCTTGCCACACTCCCACCGGGGTAGGTATTGGTAGCGCTGTGTATCCGGCTCTTTCTGGTCAGCATGCGGAATATACCATCTCCACGCTGCAAGCATTTGCCTCGGGTGACCGCACCAATAGCCCGAACAATCTGATGGGCGATATCGCTTCCAAAATGAGCGACCGGGACATGGAAGCCGTGGCCAACTACGTGCTGGGCTTGAACTAATTTCCCTGCTGTTGGCCTCCCCATTCTGTGAAACATCCGCAGAATGGGGAACCTGTCTGACACACTAACGGTCACAGGCTCACTTTTGTTGGCCGCTTATTTGGAGAATGCTCGTTATGTTGAAAACGTTGATGGTCGCGCTTGCTGGTCTTGGCCTGTCTGCTGCGGTAAGTGCCCAGGAGCTGGTAGAAGGTCAGCACTACACGTTGCTTGAGTCGCCGGTAGCTACCCAGGTAGACGAAGATCAGATTGAAGTGACCGAAGCGTTCTGGTTTGGCTGCCCGCACTGCTACCGGCTGCAAACGCCAGTAAACGAGTGGTACGAAACCCTGGATGACGATGTCAGCATTGTCAAAATGCCAGCGACCATGGGCGGTGACTGGAACACCCATGCCACGGCCTTCTATGCGGCCAAATCGCTGGGTATTGAAGAGGAGCTGCATGCGGATTTCTTCGATGCGATTCACCAGGATGGCCGTTCACTGACCGACGCTGACAAGATTGCGGAATTCTTCTCTGATTACGGCGTTAGCGAAGAGGAAGCCAAACAGGCGCTCACCGCCTTTAGCGTACGTAGTGAGGTCAATAAGGCCAACAGCCGTATGCGTGAAATGCGCCTGATGGGGGTTCCTGCGCTGATTGTGGATGGCCGCTATGTAGTGTCACCGCAGTCGGCAGGCAGCTTGGAAAACATGCCGCAAATCGCTGACGCGTTGATCGAAAAAGTTCGCAGCGAGCGCACACAATAACGGTGCTTGAGCACGGCCACACAGGCGGACAGACACGTTCGCCTGCGTCCCCGTCCACCTCCGCGCTGGTTGAGCGTGGTCATATCCGGCTGCTAACGTTTAATTTGCAGGTGGGCATTCAAACCTCAGCCTACCACCACTATCTCACGCGGAGCTGGCAGCACGTGCTGCCTAATCCTCAGCGGCTTAAGCGTTTAGCGCTGGTAGGTAGCGTATTAGAGCAGTTTGACGTGGTGGGGCTGCAGGAGGTGGATGGTGGAAGCTTTCGCTCCAGCCGTGTGAATCAGGTGGAGTACTTAGCCGCCCAGGCCAAGTTTCCTCACTACTTCCAGCAACTTAATCGTAACCTAGGCCATTTTGCACAGCATAGTAATGGTCTACTTTCACGTTTAACCCCTAGCCATATTGAAGAGCACCGGCTACCTGGAATGTTGCCTGGACGCGGCGCTATTCACGTGCGCTACGGCGAAGGCCCTGATGCCCTGCATATTTTTGTGGCGCATTTGGCACTTAGCCACCGTGGCCGTGTGCGCCAGCTCAATTATTTAAGCGATATTATTGAGCCGTTGCGCCATGTGGTGGTGATGGGTGATTTAAATTGTACGCCTGAGCAGCTCCATGCTCACGAGCGGTTTAGTACGTCATTGCCGCTATACCCGGTCAAGCCGCTGCTTAGCTATCCGTCGTGGCAGCCGCGTCGCGCGTTGGACCATATTCTACTCTCGCAAACCCTTGAAGCGGCCGATGTGCGCGTGCTGGATCACCTGTTCTCTGACCACCTGCCGATTGCGGTTGATTTGCCGCTGCCAGCGGCGTGTCTCGCGGCGATTCAACCAAGCGTTTAACAATAAGCTCGCAGAACGCTTGTCGGGCGCTGCATTGTCTGCGTATATGCGCTATTGTCTGGGGCGCTGACCCCCCCTTAGTCGTTTTACGCGAGACACTTCCATGTCGGACACAACACAACTACCTGCGTTTATCGGTGCGCTGGACCGCGCTTCGGAGTGGTTCGGGCGTACCCTTGCGTGGCTGATCATCATTATGATGCTGATTCAGTTCGCGATTGTACTGCTTCGTTATATGTTCAGTGTGAATAGCATTTTTATGCAAGAGCTGGTGATGTACATGCACGCCAGCGTCTTCATGCTCGCTGCTGCTTACACCTTTCGCCACGATGGCCACGTGCGCGTCGATATTTTTTATCGAGGCATGACACCCCGCCGACAAGCACTCGTAAATATCCTGGGCATCCTCCTGCTCATGATTCCGGTGATGGTGTTTGTCATCGCGTCAAGCTATGGCTACGTCGCTAACTCCTGGCGCATCATGGAAACCTCCTCAGATTACGGTGGCATCCCCGCTGTATACGCACTGAAAACGCTCATTCCAGTTTTTGCCTTATTGATGATTATTCAAGGCCTGATTGAACTAGTGCGCAATGGCTATATCTTCACCGGGCGGATAACGCCGCCAGCCGCCGATGAAAATCACCTTGAGGAGCGTGTTTGATGCTCGAATTTATGCCGCTTATTCTGTTTGCCGCCATCTGTATCGTGTTGATGTTCGGCTTTCCTGTGGCGCTTTCGCTAGCGGGAACCGCGTTGCTGTTTGCTGGCATTGGGCTAGGCCTGGAAGCCGTTGGTATTGATGCCAATTTTGATAGTGGCTACCTTGCCGCCCTGCCGAACCGGCTCTACGGCATTATGACCAACCAGACACTCCTGGCGGTGCCGCTGTTTGTGTTAATGGGCGTGCTGCTAGAGAAGTCAAAAGTGGCCGAAACGCTGCTGGATGCCATGGCGCTGCTGTTTGGCTCCATGCGCGGTGGCTTAGGTATTTCGGTCACGCTGGTGGGTATGTTGATGGCCGCCTCCACGGGCATCGTGGGTGCCACCGTGGTGACCATGGGCCTGATGTCACTGCCCACCATGCTTAAGCGTGGCTACAGCACCTCTCTTGCCACCGGTACCATCTGCGCCACCGGCACGCTTGGGCAGATTATTCCGCCTTCCATTGCCCTGGTACTGCTGGGCGACGTGCTCTCTTCTGCATATCAGCAAGCACAGCTGGATATGGGGATCTTCAGCCCGAAAACGGTCTCGGTTGGCGATCTGTTTATGGGCGCGCTGGTGCCAGGCCTGATTCTCGTCGTCATGTACATGATCTACGTGGGTTTGGTGGCGTTTTTCCGCCCCAGCATGGCGCCCGCGGCTGACCGCGAAGAGCTGATGGCAGAGCTTGGCCACACCTCGGGGTTAGGCATCCTGTTGCTCAAAGGCTTGGTGCCGCCGGTGGTGCTGATTGTGGCGGTACTGGGTTCTATCCTGAGTGGCTTTGCGACACCCTCCGAAGCCTCGGCCGTGGGTGCCTTTGGTGCGCTGGTGCTGGCGTTGGCCTATCGCCAGTTGGACTGGGCCACCCTGAAAGAGGTGCTGCGCTCTACCACCCATGTAACCACCATGGTGTTTCTGATTCTGATCGGTGCGGCGCTATTTTCGTTAGTGTTCCGTGCCTACGGCGGTGAACACATGGTCACCGAGCTGTTTGAAGGCATGCCGGGGGGCGTGGTCGGGGCGACGATCATTGTCATGCTGGTAATCTTCCTGCTGGGCTTTATCCTCGACTTTATCGAAATCACCTTTGTGGTGGTGCCGATCGTCGGGCCGATTCTGCTGGCCATGGGGTTAGATCCGATCTGGCTGGGTATCATGATCGCCATTAACCTGCAGACTTCGTTCCTAACCCCGCCGTTCGGCTTCGCACTGTTTTATCTGCGCGGCGTGGCACCGCCATCGGTGCCTACCTCGGCGATTTATCGCGGTGTGGTGCCATTTATCTTGATGCAGTTAGGCATGCTGTTGCTGCTAACGTTTTTCCCGCAGCTGGCAACATGGCTCCCGACCCAGTTCTAATGTGTTCTGAGTTGAAAAATAACCCTGCTATCAACGCAAGGGAGTGGCAACCTTAACCAAAAGCAGCCAAGCTGCAGACACATAATGGCTTGCAACAACCCGCCTGGCGGCAAGCGTCAGGTGGGTATTCCCTACCCATAACAGCAATAAAATAAGCAAGAGGGTTCACGCATGAAAGCCAAAGCACTGCCTGTCGCCATTGCCATGACGACTGCTCTTTCTGCCAGCCTGCTGGTGGTTTCAAGCTTCGATAACCAAGCTCAGGCGCAAGAGACTTTCCGCTGGAAAATGGTCACTTCCTGGCCGAAAAACTTCCCCGGTGTGGGCCAAGGCCCTGAGCGGCTTTCCCAGCTGGTCGAAGAGATGTCAGACGGTCGTTTAACCATCGAAGTATTTGGTGCAGGCCAGCTAGTGCCTGGGTTTGAAGTGTTCGATGCGGTGGCAGACGGCACCGCTGAGCTGGGCCACTCCGCCTCCTATTACTGGAAGGGTAAAGCGCCAGCGGCCCAGTTCTTTGCCGCCGTACCGTTCGGTATGAACGCCCAGGAAATGAACGCATGGCTCAGCTACGGCGGTGGTATGGAGCTGTGGAACGAGCTATACGATGAGTTCGGGGTCGATGTACTGGCAGCTGGTTCTTCCGGTGTACAGATGGGCGGCTGGTACAACAAAGAGATCAACTCGGTCGCTGACCTTGACGGCTTGAAGATGCGTATGCCGGGCCTTGGTGGTGAAGTCATGAGCCGTATGGGCGTGGCGATTGTGAACATGCCGGGCGGCGAGATCTTTACATCGCTGCAGTCGGGGGCGATTGATGCTACTGAGTGGATCGGCCCCTACAACGACTTAGCCTTTGGTCTGCACCAGGCAGCCGATTATTACTATTACCCTGGCTGGCATGAGCCGACGGTGATGTTTGAGGCCATCATCAATGAAGAGGCCTGGGCAGAGCTACCCGCTGACTTACAGGCAATTCTGCGTACTGCGATCAGTGATGTGAACCAAAGTGTCTTGGATGAGTATACCGCTCGCAACAACGATGCGCTGGAAACCTTGGTGAATGAGCATAACGTTGAGCTGCGTCGCATTCCTGACGACGTGTTAGCCCAAGCCCGCGAACACTCAGCTGAGGTAGTGGGTGAACTGGCCGCCTCCAGCGAGCTAGCGACCCGGATCTACGACTCTTACCGCGCCTTCCAGGATAAAGTAGAAGATTACCACGCGATTTCCGAGCAGGCGTACTACAACGCCCGTAACCCGGAAGGTGACACCTCGCAGTAACAGGTGTAGCGCAGTACCCTTACCATGGCCGCCTTCGGGCGGCCATTTTGTTATAGGCAGGCTAGGGTTGCGATTAAAGCAGCGTAAGCGCCACCGCTTGGGTATCCTAAGGCAGATACTGTTCTGTCTCGTAAGGAGCGCTATGTCTACCGAATCCCGCCTTCGTAATGTGCTCACCATTGCAGGCTCCGACCCTTCCGGTGGTGCTGGGCTGCAGGGCGATTTAAAGACGTTTTCTGCCCTGGGTGTGTATGGCACAAATGTCATCACTGCGGTGATTGCCCAGAACACCTGTGGCGTGGCCTCGGTGTATCCGGTTTCCCCTCAGGCAATTCGTGAGCAGCTTGAACATCTGTTGAGCGATGTGGCCATTGATGCCGTGAAAATAGGCATGGTAGCCAGCCGCGATGTGGCCGAAGTGATTGCCGATGTACTGCGCCAGCAGCGGCCGCGTTGGATCGTGCTCGACCCGGTGATGGTGGCGAAGAGCGGTGACATCCTGGTGGATGACGCGGGTATTCGCGCCGTAAAAGAGATTTTAGTGCCGTTAGCGGATGTGATTACTCCTAACCTGCCGGAAGCCGCCGTGCTGCTCGATTCCCCATCGCCCGCCAGCCTGGACGAGATGGAAGCACTGCTGCCCAAGCTGGTGGGGCTAGGCGCGCCCTATGTGGTGCTGAAAGGCGGCCACTTACGGGGTGATACCTGCCCGGATCTGCTGGCGACCCCTAACGGTCATCAGTGGCTGCCCGCCTCACGCATTGCCACTGAGAACCTTCATGGCACGGGCTGCGCGCTCTCATCAGCCATTACGGCTTGCCTAGCCAAGTTGCCGGAAGATGCTAGCGCAGAGGCCCCAGAGCAGGCTATTACGGAGGCAAAGCAGTGGCTTCATCATGCTCTGGCCGCTAGCCATCGCTTAAGTGTTGGCAAAGGGCGTGGCCCGGTGCATCACTTTCATGCCTGGTGGTAAATCCATCGCTGACGTGTTGAGGGTGCAGAGTCTCCTTGCGGGATAGGCCAACGGGCACCATGCTGAAGGGTGTCCGTTTGTTTGCCTACTAGGCTGAGCTGTTCGGCCAAGGAGCTGCCCATGTCCCGCACGCTGCTGTTTGCCACCGACCTCTCCCAGGAAAACCGCGCGGCCTTTGCCCGCGCGCTGCGCTTAGCCCACCAGCAGGGCGCGCAGCTTGATACCCTTCACGTGCTTGACCCTTACCTTCCGCATCGCATGCTCCATGACCTGGAACTCGCGGTAAACGACGATATTAGCGCGATGCTCACCGACCTGCGCGAAGATTACGCCTTGGAACTGCCATCGCTGATGATTCAAACGGTGGTTGGGGAGCCTCATGTAGAAATCGTGAGGGAAGCCCACGAGCGTCAGGCGTCGCTCATCGTGCTGGGTATGCACCGCAAACGTGGTCAAAAAGACCTGCTTTACGGCACCACCATGATGCGTATTTTGCGTAGCGCGCCGTGCCCCGTGGTGGTGGCGTCTTACCTGCCTACTCAGCCGTGGCAACATATTGTGGTGCCTATCGACTTCTCGCTGACGGCTCGGCAGACCCTGAAAGAAGCGCTGATTCGCTTTCCTGAGGCCAAGCTAACGCTTCTACACGCCTGGAGCCTGCCCGGCGAATTGGAGCTGGGGAGTCAAGCGTTCTACGCCCAGTGGCGTGACCACGAGGTCAGTCGCCTGCGGGAGGCGCTGGATAACGAAGTCGAAAGCCTGCTGCGGGAGTTAGATGGCGTGCCGGACATTGAGCTTGCGCTAGAGCCGGGCCAGCCCTGCGATGTGCTGCATGACTATGTTAAACGGCACTCGCCAGATTTGGTCATGTTAGGCAGCCGCAGTCGACCACACCAACCTAATCCGCTAACCGAAATGCTGCTCAGTGAGCCCCACTGCGATGTGATCCTCTGTCGGCCTTGGTAAAGGCTTTGTGGCGGCTCAATGACTCCTCAATCGAGTGGTTGTATGGAACCTTTATGAGTTGGTTGTGTGTGTATAGCTATGCATAGTGTTACCCAAACCAACAAAGGAGATGGTCACCGTGCAACGACCAACAAAGAGTACGCTATGGCTAGCCGCGTTACTGGGCGCTACGCTCGTCACGACCAGTGCCGCCGCTAGCAGCTGCGTCTCGCGCTCAATGGCGAAACGCTCTATGAAGATAGCAGCGCCGAGTTTGCCAGGCTGAAATTGAACTCGCTTGGGTCAGCACTCACCTGCGTTTACACTCTGCCCTTTCAACAGCGCCTAATGAACGGACGAAGGGGCAAGCGTGAAAGCACTGATTCAACGGGTTAAGAGCGCCAGTGTCACGGTGGAAGGCAACAGCGTCGGTGCCATCGGCCATGGGCTGCTGGCACTGGTGGGGGTGGAGAAAGGTGACAGTGAGGCGGATGCCGATAAGTTACTGCATAAGCTGCTTCACTACCGCGTGTTTAGTGACGAGGCGGGCAAGATGAACCATAACCTGCAGCAGGCCCAGGGTGGGCTGTTGCTGGTATCACAGTTCACGCTCGTTGCCGATACCCGCAAGGGCCTACGCCCTAGCTTCTCCAGTGCCGCCCCGCCCGACGAGGGGGAGCGGCTGTTTAACTATCTGGTAAGTCAGGCCCGCGCCGCTTGGCCCCATATTGCGGAAGGGCAGTTCGGCGCGGACATGCAGGTTGCTCTGGTCAACGATGGGCCGGTCACCTTTTTGCTAGAAAGCTAGGGCTGATCAGGCGTTTTCGCTGGCCAGCAGCTCGGCTTCCATGGCCTCTAACGCCTCTTCTGCAGCGAACCATGTCTGCTCGGCGGCATCCAGGCGCGCTTTAATCTCCGCCTGCTTGGCGAGTGCTTGGGTCAGCTCTGCCTTGCGGGTGCTGTCGGTGTAGAGCTCGGGGTCGGCGAGTACCGCTTCTACTTCCTCAAGTGCCTGCTGCGCTTTTTCCATGCTCTTTTCCGCCTGGTCGCGCTCTTTTTTCAGAGGGCGCAGCTTTTCGCGCAGCTCCGCTGCTGCTTTGCGGGCGGCTTTACGGTCGCCGCTGGGCTGTTGGCTCTGGCGTTCGCTCTTTTCGCTACGGGCGTCGCGGCGGTTCTCTTCCAACCGCGCCTTAAGCCAAGCCCGGTAATCCTCCAAGTCGCCGTCGAAGGGCTCAACCCGGTGGTCGGCCACCCGCCAAAACTCATCCACCGTGGCACGCAATAGGTGTCGGTCGTGCGAGACCAGGATGACTGTGCCCTCAAAGCTTGCCAGTGCCTCGGTCAGCGCTTCGCGCATTTCCAGATCCAAGTGGTTAGTGGGCTCATCGAGCAGCAGCAGGTTGGGCTTTTGCCAGGCCACGAGTGCAAGTGCCAGGCGTGCTTTCTCACCGCCAGAGTAAGTGGCCACCTCGCCAAAGGCGTCATCGCCTTTGAAGCCAAAGCCACCTAGGAAGTTGCGAATTTCTTGATCACTTGCTGTGGGAGAGAGGCGTTGTACATGCACAAAGGGCGTGGTGGTCACGTCCAGGCTTTCTAACTGATGCTGAGCAAAATAACCAATGGCTAAATGTTCACCGGGTACGCGTTTGCCTTCTAACAGCTCAAGCTCGCCCGTGAGTGACTTGATCAGGGTCGATTTACCCGCACCGTTCGGACCTAATAAGCCGATACGGCTCCCGGGGAGTAGCGTAATGTTGACCTTCTCTAACTGAGCGATATCGCCCGCTTCGCCGCGATAGCCAAGGGTGGCTTGGTCCAGCACCAGCAGCGGGTGCGACGTTTTATCAGCGGCAGGCAAGGTGAAGTGGAAAGGGGAGTCCGTGTGGGCGACGGCGATATCCCCCATGCGTTCTAGCATTTTTACCCGGCTTTGCGCCTGCTTGGCTTTTGTTGCCTGAGCGCGAAAGCGGGCAATAAAACGTTCAATCTCTTCACGGCGGGCCTGCTGCTTGGCCGCTTCAGCCTGTTGCAGCGCGAGCTTTTCGGCCCGCGTGCGCTCAAAGCGAGAGTAGTTGCCCCGGTAAAGCTCTAGCGTTTGGTGATGCATATGCACAATGTGATCGCACACAGCATCAAGAAAGTCGCGGTCGTGAGAAATCAGCAGCAGCGTGCCGGGGTAGCGAGTGAGCCACTGCTCCAGCCAAAGCAGGGCGTCTAGGTCCAGGTGGTTGGTCGGCTCATCCAGCAGCAACAAGTCGGAAGGCATAAACAGCGTCCGGGCAAGATTTACCCGCATTCGCCAACCGCCGGAAAAGTCCGATAGAGGTCGCTTAAGATCCGCTTGCACAAAGCCGAGCCCGACCAGCAGCTGTGATGCCCGTGATTCTGCCGTGTAACCATCTAGGGTTTCGATTAGCCCGTGGAGTTCGGCTTCTCGATGCGCGTTATCGGCTTCGCGGGCGGCAAGCAGGTCGGCTTCGGCTTGGCGCAAGGCGTAATCGCCGTCTAATACATACTCCACAATGGGGCGATCCAGCGCCTCCACTTCCTGGGCCATGTGGGCAATTCGCTGGCCGCCGCTCATCTCTACATCCCCCTGATCGGGCCCCAGCTCGCCCAATAGGAGTTTAAACAGGCTCGACTTACCGGCACCGTTGGCCCCAATAATGCCGGCCTTCACGCCGTTATGTAGCGTAAGGTCGGCGCTTTCTAGGAGCGTTTGCGTGCCCCGTTGCAGGGCGACTTGGCGCAGTGCGATCATGTTTTCTCCCGAAAAAAGTGGGTAAACCAATGCGCGATTCTAACCGATTGCAGCGCTTGCAGCAGAGGCCGCTATGGGATTTTGCCTTAGCGCTTTATGCAAAGCCTGGCGTAGAGCAAGCCTGTCTCACCTTGCAAGATGAGGCTGGCGTGGATGTGTGTGAGTTACTGTTTCACTGCTGGCTGTATCAGCACGGATTAGCCGCCGAATCTGGCCCGCTAAAGGCCATACGGGAAGAGCGCTACCGTTGGCAGCAGCAGGTCACCGCAACGTTGCGCGAATTGCGCCGAACATTAAAGCCTCAAGCTGCTCATAACGATGACATTAAGGCGCTGCGTGCCACCTTACAAAAGGCGGAACTGCAGTCTGAGCGTGAAAACCTTCAACGTTGGCAGCAGTGGGCACTGCGCTCTTCGGTGGAGGAAGTCCGGTTAACAAAAAGCGACATAAGCCAGCACAATGTTGCACAGTGGCTGCAAGATACGCTGTTTTCGGCACCGCTTGACAACCGTTCGCCGCAAGCGTCACGCGTACGCGAAAACACACAAACGGCACTAATGGCCCTGACAAGCCAGCTTGACCGCTGTGATCCACCACGCTAGCCTGAATTTAAGCTGTTTTTGATCAACCCGCGTTGGCAGCGCTTATTTCGCCCGCTAACCCACAGCAATGCATACAAAGTTACGAATGACGTTTCTGCGTGTTAGCGGCTGAGCATAAACGCAACGCTGCTAGGGATAGACAAAAATTAGATTCTGGCGCTCTCGTACGGCGCGCTTACCACTGCTAGGGGAACTCTGCATGAAGGCAAGCAAATTAGTTTCGACTCGTTCCGTCACCACCAAGTTGCTCACCACGGCAAGCGTGGGTGCACTGCTGCTGGGTTTGAGCGCGACCGCTCAGGCAGATAACTGGCGTTACGCACACGAAGAGTACGAAGGCGACGTGCAGGATGTCTTCGCTTACGCATTCAAGGAGTACGTCGAAGAGAACTCCGATCACACCGTCCAAGTTTATCGCTTTGGTGAGCTTGGCGAATCCGACGACATCATGGAGCAGACGCAAAATGGCATCCTCCAGTTCGTCAATCAGTCACCTGGCTTTACCGGTGCGCTGATTCCAGAAGCGCAAATCTTCTTCATTCCGTATCTGCTGCCGACCGACGAAGAGACCGTTCTAACGTTCTTCGACGAGAGTAAAGCCATCAATGAAATGTTCCCGGAGCTTTACGCCGAGCAGGGTCTCGAGCTTCTAAAAATGTACCCCGAGGGTGAAATGGTGGTCACCACCGACGAGCCGATTAGCTCGCCGGAAGACATGAATAACAAGAAAATCCGCACCATGACCAACCCGCTGCTGTCGGAAACCTACGACGCCTTTGGCGCGACGCCGACACCGCTGCCGTGGGGTGAAGTTTACGGTGGCTTGCAGACCGGCATTATCGATGGTCAGGAAAACCCGATTTTCTGGATCGAATCCGGCGGTCTGTATGAAGTATCTCCGCACCTGACCTTTACCGGCCATGGCTGGTTTACCACTGCCATGATGGCCAACCAGGACTTCTACGAAGGCCTGTCTGACGAAGATAAAGAGCTGGTACAGGAAGCCTCCAACGCGGCTTACGACCACACCATTGAGCACATCAAAGGTCTGGCCGACGATGCACTCGCCAAGATTCAGGAAGCATCTGATGAAGTCACCGTCACGCGCCTGAACGAAGAGCAGATCCAAGCGTTCCGTGAGCGTGCGCCGCAGGTTGAGGAAGCGTTCCTCGAAATGACGGGCGATCGCGGTGAAGAGCTGTTGCAGCAGTTCAAGGCGGACCTTGAAGCCGTTAACAGCGACTCCTAATGGGTTAGCGCTTTTACGTTAATCAAGTAACGTCATAAGGGGCAGCCAGCGCTGCCCCTTTTTTGTTGCCAAAGCGCCCTGCAGGTGAGTGGGTTCATCGGCGCAGCTCGCCCCACCACGAAAAAATGTGTACCTCGGCGGCGTAACACAGAAAAATCTACGTACATCCAGCGTTGAAGCGAAAAGAGTCATTACCCGTTACGCTACAAAATGAAGCAAGGCCGAACATACTCCGTTCGGTGGTCAGTGACGGGAGAGTCGCTACGCTGAGATAGCAAGCGACCACGCTGCGTTTAAAGGAGAACGGCCATGACGGAAGAAGAGTCCGAAAAGAGCTACCGGTCCGGTTTGCCCGGGTTTTTGGGAGTGATCGACACTGCAATTAGCAAAATCGAGTCAGTGATACTGGCGATGGGGGTTTTGCTAATGGCGCTGAATACGGTCACCAACGTGATTGCCCGCTTTGTATTCGGCAATAGCATTATGTTCTCAGGTGAGCTGAACCGTATCTTGATTATCATGATTACCTTTGCGGGCATTGGTTACGCTGCCCGCCACGGTCGTCATATTCGGATGTCGGCGATTTACGATGCGCTGCCGGTGGGTGGCCGTAAAGTATTGATGATCGGCATTGCGTTCCTCACCTCGCTGGTGATGTTTTTCCTACTTTATTACTCGGTGGTGTACATCCTCGACCTGTATAGCAAAGGGCGCGTGCTGCCGTCGCTAGGTTTGCCGGTATGGATTATTTATATCTGGGTGCCCATGGGCTTTTTGATTACCGGGATTCAGTACATGCTGACCGCGATTAAAAACCTGACCACCCGAGACGTGTATCTCTCGACTGGGGTTGTGGACGGCTACAAAGATACCGAAACAGAAGTGTAAAGCAGGGATTGCACCCTAGGGGAACGCTATGACGACGATAATGGTAGTCACCATGATTGCCCTGCTGCTGCTGGGCTTTCCAATGATGATCCCGCTGATAACCGCCGCGGTGATTGGCTTCTATATGATGTTTAACGGCTTTGGCCAAATGGATACGCTGATTCAGCAGATGATGGCGGGCATTCGCCCTGCCTCGCTGATCGCCGTACCGATGTTTATTCTGGCCGCCGATATTATGACTCGTGGGCAATCCGCGAACCGCCTGATTGATATGGTGATGTCGTTTATTGGCCATATTAAAGGTGGGCTGGCGGTGAGTACTGCCGCTTCTTGTACGCTGTTTGGGGCGGTATCGGGTTCGACCCAGGCCACCGTGGTGGCTGTGGGGTCTCCGCTGCGTCCGAAGATGTTAAAAGCGGGCTACTCTGATCCCTTTACGCTGGCGCTGATTATTAATGCCAGTGACATTGCCTTTTTGATCCCACCCAGCATCGGCATGATTATTTATGGGGTGATTTCCGGTACCTCGATTGGCGAGCTGTTTATCGCTGGGATTGGGCCGGGCCTGTTAATACTGTTTATGTTCTCTGCCTACTGCATCGTTTATGCCATCGTAAAAGATGTTCCTACCGAAGAGCGTGCCAGTTGGAAAGAGCGGGCCACCGCCGTGCAAAAAGCGCTCTGGCCGCTGGGTTTCCCGGTGATTATCGTGGGTGGTATTTACGGCGGTATCTTTAGCCCCACCGAAGCGGCGGCAGCCTGTGTGCTGTACGCGGTGCTGTTAGAGTTTGTGGTGTTCCGCTCGCTGAAAATGCGCGATATCTACGCCATCGCCAAATCCACTGGCCTGATTACCGCCGTGGTATTTATCCTGGTGGCCGTAGGCAATGGGTTCTCCTGGATTATCTCTTTTGCGCAGATACCCCAGGCTATCCTGGAGGCCGTGGGCGTGAATGACGCCGGGCCAACGGGCGTACTGATCGCTATCTGTATTTCGTTCTTTGTGGCCTGTATGTTCGTTGACCCTATCGTGGTTATTCTGGTGCTGACGCCTATCTTTGCACCGGCGATTGCGGCCACCGGGCTAGACCCCGTGTTGGTGGGTATTCTGATTACCTTGCAGGTGGCGATAGGTTCGGCAACGCCACCGTTTGGCTGCGATATCTTTACCGCTATTGCAATCTTTAAGCGTCCCTACTGGGAGGTGATCAAAGGCACGCCACCGTTTATCTTTATGCTGATTTTGGCGGCGGCGCTGCTGATTATGTTCCCGCAAATTGCGCTGTTCCTGCGTGATGTTGCCTTCCGTTAAGCAGTCACAAGGAGAACGCGGATGTTTAATCGCATTTTGGTTCCAGTCGATGGCTCCAAGGGGGCCATCAAAGCGCTAGAGAAAGCCGTTGGCCTGCATATGCTCACTGGTGCAGAGCTGTACCTGCTGTGCGTATTTAAGCACCACAGCCTATTGGAAGCGTCGCTCTCTATGGTGCGCCCCAATAGGCTGGATATCCCCGATGATGCGCTCAAAGAGTACGCCACGGAAATTGCTGTGCACGCTAAGTCCCACGCCATTGAGTTAGGGGCGGATAGCATGCGAGTACGTGCCTTTGTGAAAGGAGGACGACCCTCCCGCACAATTGTACGCTTTGCCCGTAAACGGGAGTGCGACCTGATTGTGATTGGCGCTCAAGGTACGAACGGTGAGAAAAATCTGCTGCTGGGCAGTGTGTCCCAGCGTGTTGCCGGTGCCGCCCACTGCCCAACGCTGGTGGTGTAACGTACGCGGTAGCACTGGCTAAACCTCTACGCATCATTGTGGTCTGACTAACACCCGCCGTTTCAGGTAATGCAGCCTGAAGCGGCGGGTGTTAGTCTTTGAGGCACCCAAAAACATATGGCGCACTGCGCCGCTGGATAAGGTTTTTTCCATGAAAGCACTACTCTCTTCTACCGCGCTGACTGGCCTTCTGCTGGTAGCGCCGTTTGCCGCCGCCGCCCCGGAAACCGACGAGCAGCGCTTGGCTTACAGCCTGGGTGTTACGCTGGGCGAAAGCATGCAGGCAGATATTGAAGACCTCGATATTGATGCGTTCACCGACGGTATGCGCGATGTCTTCGATGGCAACGAGCTGGCGATGAACGAAGAAGAGATGATGGAAGCGCTAATGGCTTTCCAAGAGAGTTCAATGGAGGCGCGTGAACAGCAAGCCGCCGAGCTGGCGCAGACGAATCTTGAAGAAGGACAAGACTTCCTGGCAGAAAACGCTGAGCGGGATGAAGTCGAAGTAACCGAGTCTGGCTTGCAGTACGAAGTGCTTGAGTCTGGCGACGGCGCAACGCCCGGCGCAGAAGACACCGTAGAGGTGAACTACGAAGGCATGCTGCTCGACGGTACCGTATTTGATAGTTCCTTCGAGCGCGGTGAGTCGGTTAGCTTCCAGGTCAACCAAGTGATCGAAGGCTGGCAAGAAGCCCTGCAACTGATGAGCGTTGGCGATAGCTGGATGCTCTATATTCCTGCTGATCTTGCGTATGGCGAACGCGGCCAAGGCCCCATTGGCCCGAATGAAATGCTCACGTTCCGCGTTGAACTGCTAGGCATTGAATAAGCCATGGGCATAGCCGTTCGTCAGCGCCGTCTCATGGCTGCGCTTATTCTGTTGGGCAGCGCCGTTGCCCACGCCGAGGAAGAGGCACCCGGCCTACCTGTGCTGGGTGCTGCTAACGACCAAGCCAGCGTGGTAGGAGTCTCTTCTGGCGGCTATATGGCCTCTCAGTTGGCAGTTGCTTGGCCTGAGCGCTTTAGCGGTGTGGGCATGCTAGCCGCAGGCCCATGGGGGTGCGCTCAAGGGGCATTAAGCCTAGCCCTGAACCAGTGCATGATGACACGCCGCGGGCTCCCATCGCTGGATGAACTGGAACAGCGGCGTGAGCGCTATCTTTCATTAGACCAAGTAGGCAGCCAAGACGCGCTAAGCCAGCTACGCGCTTTTGTGTGGCATGGCGATGCGGACGAGACGGTGTCGCCTGCGTTAGGAGATCTGCTGGCTCAGCAGTGGCAAGGCTGGCTGGAAAGCCCTGAGCAGCAACTGCGCTACGTTCAACGGGCAAACACCGGGCACGGCTGGCCGGTAGCGATGCCAAAAGACGCCCCTATTGACCCGCAGTCTTTGGGCGATTGTCGCAACGGCGGCGGCAGTCATGTGCTGGCGTGTGGAGAAGACGTGGCCGGTGAGATGATGGCTTGGCTCTATCCCGAGCGTGAGACGAACGCCAGCGAAGGCGAGCTGTTAGCTTTTGACCAGTCCGACTTTGCAGCGAAGGGCTTTGCCGATACCGGTTATGTGTTCGTACCAGAGGCATGTGAGGCGGGCGGCTGCCCGGTAACGGTGGCGCTGCACGGCTGCCAGATGAACGCGGAGGCCATCGACGACACCTTTGTTCGCTACAGCGGCTTAAACCGCTGGGCGGCGGAGCATGGTCAGGTGGTACTTTACCCACAGGCAGAGAGCAGCATGGCCAACCCGCAAGCGTGCTGGGACTGGTGGGGCTTTGCCGAGAGTACGTGGCAGATCAATCCGCTGCACGATACCCGCGATGGCACCCAGACACAGGCGCTGATGGCGATGTTGGATCATCTACAATCGGCAACTGCTAACCAAGCCGCAACGGCTGAGTAACTACATGGCAGCTAACTTATTGAGGTTCCCCTTTTAGCGTTAGCTGCCAAGTTCGCTTTCCAGCGCCGATACTAACCCGTGGGGCGTTGGAGAGTAGAGCACCCGCTGCAATATTTCCCCTTCACGGTTGACCAAAAACAGCGAAGCGCTGTGGTCGATGGTATACGCCATGGCCGATTCCGGCGCTTCTACCCGCCGCCAAATCACCCCGTAACGCTCAGCCACATCGGTAAGCTGCTCTTGGCTTCCCGCTAAGCCGATAAACTCACTGCCGAAGAATTGCATATATTCGCTCATCCGGTCGAGCGTATCGCGCTCGGGGTCGACCGTAATCATGACAGGCACAACCCGCTCACGTTGAGCATCGCTCAATTGAGCCAGGGCTTGGCGTTTGACCGCCTGATTCATGGGGCAGACATCGGGGCAGTAAGTGTAGCCAAAGGAGATAATGGCAATTTCATTATCGCCTAGCTGGGTAAGGGAGAAGTCACCCTGGGTAGAGGGCATTGCGATAGGGCCGCCCTGTGGTTCGTCGCTCTCCTGGCCGACGCCTAGCTGGTAAAGGCCCAGGGTGGCCGCCACCACTAGCACGCCTAACAGGGCTAGGCCAAGCCAAAGCGGCTTGCATTTTATGGAGGCTGCCATGCGCTTAACTCCTTTTAACATCGAAATCGAACCAGCTACCCAGCTTACCGTCAGGCGTCTCCAGAATAACCCTAGCGCGCCACGGCATCACCTCTTGCGTGCAAACGCCCACTTGGCCCTGGCCATGAAAGTGTCCGGGCGCAGTGGTGGTAAGCGCAAAGCGGTTTAACCCCATATCCATATCGCGGCCAACAAAATCCACCGTCACTTGGCTGGGGGTGATGCCCTCCACCTCGACATCCAAGGGCAGCACTTCAAGCGCCTCGATACGGCCATCGGCATCAATGGCTAACGTAAGACGGCCTCTGTCCCCCAGCGTTGTCGAACAGGGGGTCATATGCAAGTTGCATTCGCCGCTAGGAGAGAACCACACGATATCGCTATCGGCACGAAGCCAGTTAGCGAACACGTACCATGTGCACGCGGCCAGCGCGAGGCCAGTCACCAGGATAAGCACTTTTAGCGCTGGAAAACCCGTAACATCGACAGGTTTAGGCAAATTCTTCATGGCAGAATAGTCGCTACGCAGGCCATAAGGCGGGGAAATTTATTACATGGTATGCGTTTCATGGTAACAGCTATCCCGCAGATGTCGCTGTGCTGGGATGTCGCACTTAATAAGGAAGAACAATGGAGAGCATTACCGGAGCACTAGGACCGCTGTTTTTATTGATTTTATTGGGTGCCGCCATGGGGTATGGGCGCTGGCCTCATCTCGATTTTTGGGCGCAAATGGAGCGGTTTATCTATTTTGTGCTGTTCCCTGCCATGCTGGTGGGCACGCTGGCGACAGCCGATGTGAGCCAAGTGCCCGTTGGCCGGTTGGCGCTGGCATTGCTGGGGGCAATGGCGCTGTTTGGCCTTGTGCTGTGGCATTTTCGAGCCTGGTTACAGCTCAGCCCGGCGGCATTCACCTCGGTGTTTCAAGGTGCCGTGCGCTTTAATACCTATGTGGGCGTAGCGGGGGCCGCCGCGCTGCACGGCCCGTTGGGGGCCACAACGGCTGCGGTCGCCGTGGCGCTGATGGTGCCCGTGGTGAACGTTATGTGCGTGGCCAGCTTTGTGGCGGCGGGCACGCTGGGTCGCGCAAGCCTAGGTAAAAGCGCGCTAGCGCTGGCGAAAAATCCGCTGATTTTGGCTTGCTTGGCAGGGATTGGGCTGAATCTTAGCGGCGTTGGCCTGCCCGGCTGGAGCGAAGATACCGTCACGTTACTGGGACGCGCAGCACTACCGCTGGGACTGGTGGCCGTGGGGGTCGCGCTTAAGCCTATGGCGCTGCTGCGTATTGACCGAGGGGTGATTGCTACTAACGCCATTAAGCTACTGTGCATGCCAGCATGTGTACTGCTGTTAGTGTGGCTACTGGGGCTCGACCCCGTCAGCCGGGACGTCGCGCTGCTGTTTGCTGCGCTACCCACGGCCACCTCGGCATACATCCTTGCCCGCCAGCTGGGCGGCGATGCGGAATTAATGGCGGCCATTATCACCGGGCAAACACTGCTTGCCATGCTGACGCTGCCGTTTTGGCTCAAGCTGGTCGGGTGAAAAAATAAATAAAAAGTATTCGCATTTGTGTTGACGGGGTAAATGAGAATGATTATATTGTGTTTGTCAGCGTTTGATGAGCCGCTGGCAACCACGACAGCGACTAGGCAGTTCAGCGCCGGTACCCTGTCATGGTTTCTCCCTCTCATTGCTAGTCACGGTCTTTTGCCGCTCCTTTGGAGCGGCTTTCTTTTTTTATGCCTTCCTATAAATACCACTCAGCCCTTCATGCCCTGTTGATGGGCTGCAGGGCAAACTTTTTCCCATGGGTTGTGCGTTGACGTCGGTGGCCTACCTCAAAAGTGGTAGCGGCAGGCCGCATCGAGTGGTTTACGATACGTTTTCGTCACCTGAGGGGAGTCCACCATGCAGCTTTATCTCAATACTTCTTCACCTTACGCCCGTGTCGTGCGGGTATGCCTGTATGAAAAAGAGCTAATGGAGCGCACAGAGCTCTGCTGGTGCGACCCCTGGGCGGCGGATAGCGAGCTTTTAAAGATTACCCCGCTGAGTCGTATTCCGACGCTGGTGACGGAAGGCGGCGAGGTGCTGACAGAGTCGCTACTGATTGCCCACTATCTGGATGCCGTGGGCGAAGGCGCGAAGCTGCTACCAGCGGATGGTTTAGCGGAAACCCTGGCGTTGGCGGGGCTGGGGCAGGGCTTGATGGAGGCGGCGTTTAACGTGGTGATTGGCCGCAAGCATGGTGGGCCAGACGTGGATGAGACGCTGTTAGGAAACCGGCGGTTAAAAGCGATTGAGCGCACACTGGTGACGCTGGAAGCGCACCCTAGCGTGCTGGCTGGCCATACCCAGTGCACGCTAGGGGCGATTGTGGTCGCTGTTGCCCTGGCTTACCTCAGCTTTCGCTTACCGGCCTTTGATTGGCCGAACCGCTTTCCACGGCTGCAGGCGTGGTTTGCCAAGGTGACCGAGTGCGACAGCTTTGCGCTAACGGCGTTTGAGTAAGCGTTACGCTTCCCGCCGGTAAATCAGATCCCAGACGCCGTGGCCGAGCTTTTCGCCGCGGGCCTCAAACTTGGTGAGCGGGCGGAAGGCCGGGCGGGGCACGTAGGGCGACGTCTCGGCGGTGGCGGTGTTAGCGTAGCCGGGGGCGGCGTCCATCACTTCCGCCATCCACTCGGCGTAGGCTTCCCAGTCGGTGGCCATGTGGAACGTGCCGCCGGGCTTGAGGCGTG
The DNA here is from genome assembly GCF_056857635.1 of Vreelandella sp. L-15. NCBI lineage: Bacteria > Pseudomonadati > Pseudomonadota > Gammaproteobacteria > Oceanospirillales > Halomonadaceae > Vreelandella > Vreelandella sp. L-15. The sequence continues at coordinate 51,527 of NZ_JBSXNN010000064.1, forward strand.
TGCGAATCAGCTCCACGAACGCAGGCTGCACGATGCGCCGCTTATGGTGCTTCTTTTTCGGCCACGGGTCGGGGAAGAATAGCTGCAGCGTAGTCAGCGAGCCTTCGGGCAGACACTGCTCCAGTACTGCCAGGGCGTCTTCCCGGTAAACGCGCAGGTTGGTCAGGCCGCGTTTATCCACTTCATCGAGCAGTTTGCCAACGCCGGGGGCGTGCACTTCGATGCCGATAAAGTCGGTATCGGGATGAGTTTCGGCCTGCTCGATCAGCGAGTTGCCCATACCAAAGCCAATTTCCACCACGCGGGGGGCTTGGCGACCGAACAGGGCGTCTAAATCCTGGCGGCCATCGGCAATGGTCAGCCCCAGGCGCGGCCATACGTCTTCCAGGCCGCGTTGTTGGGCTTGGGTCATGCGCCCGGCGCGAATCACATAGCTTTTAATGCCGCGGCGGTGCAGCGGCGCATCGGCACTTTCGGGGCCAGTGGTGTTGCTCTCGGGCGCGGTGTCGTTCGTATCGGTCATGGTGTCTCTGTATCAGCCGTTGATTCGGCCTGCAAAAGGCGAAGAGGGATCGGCATTTTGGCGGCGCGGCATGCGGCCTGCCAAGAACGCATCGCGGCCAGCCTCGACGGCGAGCTTCATGGCGTTGGCCATGCGCAGCGGATCGCGGGCGTGGGCAATGGCGCTGTTGAGCAGCACGCCGTCGCAGCCAAGCTCCATGGCCATAGCGGCATCGGAGGCCGTACCAATGCCTGCATCCACCAGGACCGGCACGCTGCTCTGCTCCACGATCAGGCGGACATTATGCGGGTTTTGAATGCCGTGGCCCGAGCCAATCAGCGAGCCCAGCGGCATGATGGCGCAGCAGCCCATGGCTTCCAGCTCGCGTGCCACAATCGGGTCATCGCTGGTGTATACCATCACGTCGAAACCGTCGGCCAGCAGGGTCTCGGCCGCTTTGAGCGTCTCGACCACGTTGGGGTAGAGCGTGTGATCGTCGCCGAGCACTTCCAGCTTGACGAGGTTGTGGCCGTCCAGCAGTTCGCGGGCCAAGCGGCAGGTGCGCACGGCATCTTTGGCGTTGTAGCAGCCAGCGGTATTGGGCAGCAGGGTGTACTGCTTGGGCGAGATGACGTCGAGCAGGTTCGGCGCATCGGCATCCTGGCCAAGGTTGGTACGGCGCACGGCAAAGGTGACGATTTCGGCACCGCTCTGGGCAATGGCAGCACCGGTTTCGGTAAAGTCTTTGTACTTGCCGGTACCCACTAACAGGCGGGAGCTAAAATCACGTCCGGCAATGGTGAACGGTGTATCAGTCAGTTGCGTCATAGCGATTCCTTGAAAAAGCACCGGCAGCTAGCCGCCGCCAATGGCGTGGACCACTTCGATCTGGTCGCCTGCGGCCAGCGGGGTCGCGGCCAGTTGGCTCTTAGGCACAATCTGTTCGTTGATTTCGACAGCGATACGACGCCCGCCCAGGCCAAGCTGCTCGACCAAGTCGGCAGCGGTGAGGCCTGCGGTCATGGCGTAGGGTTCGCCGTTGAGCGTAAGCTGTATCGACTCATTGGGGGTAGGCATAAACAGTAAGCACCCTGGTGGATGAGGCAAAACGGCCTCTATTGTAGCGGTTTCGACCCGTGCAAGGTATGCAGCGGGGTGAATATCTCATGATTAACGGGGTGGCGATGCGCCGCCAACATAGGTGAAAAGGAGTCAGGCGTGCAGCGAATCGACAAGCTGTGGTGGTGTGTGGTGGCGCTTTTAGGGGCAACCATGGTGATGCTGGGGGCTTACGCGGCCCATGGGCTCTCGGCACGCACCAGCGCTGCCATGGTAGATATCGTAGAAACCGGCGTGCGCTACCAAGCGTGGCACACGCTGGCCATGCTGGCGGTGCTTGCTTGGCGCAGCCAACGTCCGCTCCCCGGTCAGCAGGTCGTACTCGCCTTATGGGCGTTAGGTGTGCTGGCCTTTGCTGGTTCGCTCTACCTGATGGCGCTGGCCGGGTTGAGCGTAGGTATCGTGACGCCGATCGGCGGGCTGCTGCTGATGGCCGGTTGGCTGGCCCTGGGCGTCACGGCGCTGCTAAGCCGCTCTTAATCGATGCTAGCCCAGTAGCATGCGCAGCGGCATCCACAGGCCCATGCCGATCATCACCAGGTTTTCGGTGAGCGACACAAAGCCGAGCGGTACGTTGCTGTTGCCACCCACGCAGGCGCACTTGAGTTCGCGCTTATCGATGTAAACCGCTTTGAAGACTGATACCGCGCCCACGGTGCCGACGAATAGCGCCAGCGGCGCGGCTACCCAAATCAGTGTACCAGCCAGCATCAACAGCCCGGCGGCGGTTTCGGCGTAGGGGTAAACGTAGCTATAGGGCACGTAGCGCTGGGCGAGCAGGTCGTAGTTGAGAAACATGGTGCTGAAGCTTTCGATATCCTGCAGCTTCTGCAGGCCCAGCAGCACCATCGCGGTCGCTACGGCAAACTCTGGCATGCGCGCCGTGAGCAGCGTGCCCTGGGTCGTCCAGCTCATCGCCAGGCCTATCAATAGCGCGATGGCAAAAATGGCCAGCACCGGGCGGTAGGTAGTCTCTTTGGCATTGGGAACGCTCATCCCTAGATGCTCACGCAGCTCTTCGTAGCCGCCGATACGCTCCCCATCGATATACACCTGCGGCGTGGTATCGACATCTTCTCGCGCCTTGAACGCGTCGATCTCCTCACGAGAGGTGAGGGTGTGGTCATCCACCGCGTAGCCTTTGCGTTTGAGCAGGTCGACGGCCTTCAAGCCGAACGGGCACATGTGCTCGGCGGTTTTCATCCGATACACCTGGGCAGTGTGGTGGGTCGTTGCTGCCATGGTTAGCCTCCTTGTCGTCTTGCGATCAACGTCCAACCTTTAGCGTAGAACCTGGTGCCGCCCATAGGTCAAATAACCGGGCTGATGCTGCTGCAGCGGGCTTGACCTATGGGTAACCCCTAGGTTGTAAGCTTTATAACAGAGACCATTTAACAGGAGATACATATGAAACGTAACGCCACGGCGCTCTTGGTATCCGGTGCACTGATGTTTGGTGCCGCAACAGCCCAAGCGGCGCTGCCCGATGAGGCGACGCTGTATAAAAACCCGCAATGCGGCTGCTGCGATGAGTACGCGCGTCATCTTGAAGCGCTGGGCGTAGACGTCACCATTATTGATGACGTCGAGCTGGGTGATATCAAACAGCAGGCGGGCGTGCCTTACGGCATGGGCTCTTGCCACACCATTGAGATAGGCAACTATTGGATTGAAGGGCACGTGCCGATGGAAGCGGTTGAGGCACTGTTTGAACAGCAACCGGATGTCGATGGCATCGGCTTAGCCGGTATGCCGATTGGCACACCGGGCATGCCAGGGCCCCAAAGCGAGCCTTACAACGTTTACCTATTCAGCGATCAAGACGCCCAGCCGTTTATGACGCTGTAGGCGAAGAAGCGCCGTTGCGTCGCGCAAACTCTGCTGCGGGTGCTGGCTTGCCAAAATAGTAGCCTTGATACACATGGCATCCTAAGCGAGCCAGCACCGTGCACTGGTCGGCAGTTTCCGTGCCTTCAGCAATCACGTCTAATCCCAGGCTCTCTGCTAGGGCGATAATGGTGGCGGCTATCGGCGTTGCCTGCATATCCAAGGTTAAATCCTTGACGAAGGCAATGTCGATTTTGAGCGTGTCCAGCGGCAGTGATTTGAGATACGCCAGCGATGAGTAGCCGGTGCCAAAATCATCCAGCGCAAAGCGGATGTCCAGTTGCCGCAGGCGCAGCATCTTATCGATGGTGCCTTCTGGGTCGCTCATTAGCAGCGATTCAGTGAGCTCCAAGGTTAAGCGCTGATGCGCGCTCCATCATCAAATAGCACCACGCCATCCTACAGGGCGTCCTTGAGGTTGGAGAGTGTGTCTGGCGTATCAACATCGAATACCACCCCGGCATCGTCCACGTCATGGGTACGGTAGTGTGAAGCATGTTGCCGAATCAAAGACGCTGCCCCTGACTCGCCGTCGATGCCTGCCAGGGCTGGCCAAAAATCCCGCCCAAACAGTACCGGATGTCCAGGTTGGCCGCGGAAGCATGGCCGCCAGATGGTGTCTCGGGTGATGCACTGCTGCAGCGTCAGTAGCGTTTCGGGCTGAAAGCGAGGCATATCGCCTAGCAGCACCGCGACGGCCTGAGCGTCTTTTAGGCGACGATCACGACTCAACGCCGCCACCGCTTCGGCAAGGCTCGCACCCAAACCCAGTGGCGCCCGATGCAATCGAATCAGCGGCGTGCTCGGCGCCAAGCCGAGCTGAAGTGCGTCGTCTTCCTCTCGAATCGCAACCCTTACCTGGAGAAACGCCTGCTCAATGCGTGCCACCGTCGTGGCCAACAGCGTTCTGCCATCGGCAAGGCGCGCTTGGCGCTTATCGGCGTCGCCATAGCGCCGTGAGTAACCTGCTGCCATCACGAGCGCGACGACGTGATGAGCGCTCTCCGCGCACTGCCTGTTTTGCTGAGTATGTTCAATCACCTGCCGATCCAAGTGTTGCATCAATATTGCGTCCTTTCGTCAGTCACCCTGCCCGCTTAGCGCGGGTCGTTGCGCTAAGGAGCCGCTGATCAATTCGTCTCTAAGCGGCTGAAACGCTCATAATGGCACTTTCACTGCATCAGCGGTCACTTTCTGACCAGCGAAGGTGGTCTGTTCCCCCTGCCAGCCGGGTTAGCCGGCTGGCAGGGCAGATTCAAGACGCACTGGCCCTGTCAACTCGTCCTTCGCATCGTCCCGAACCAGGAGGCCCGCCATGGTGACATCGGCGACGTTGGCCGAGGTGGCGTCGACGATGGTGCCCTCGCGCATGAACAGGCCCTGCTCAGCCAAGTGGGCGTTGATCTCCTCGAAGATTCGCTGGGTCAGCGCATGCTTCTCCAACAGATGACGGAAGCGCAGCAGCGTGGTCGCGTCTGGTACGCTCTCGATGGCCAGATCGATACCCACGAAGTCGCGCATCGCCTGACTATCGTAGATCACATCTTCGAGCGCCTCGTCGGCGAGCGCATACCACTGTTGCAGGAAGTAGATCCGCAGCATGCGCTCCAGGCCGATGAGCGGACGGCCGCGCTGTTCGGCTGCCTAGAGTTTATCCGGCAGCGCATAGCTGGCGGTGACATGCACCACGGGGCGCGTGTCATCGCTGGCGGAGAAAATCTGCACTTCGCCCACCGCCAGGCGGCGGCCCAGCTTGATCAGCCTGGCGTGGGCGATGATGTCGTGATCCCCCGAGGCTGCGCGTAGAAAGTGGCAGTTTAAATCGCTGGTCACGGCCATCGCTTCGGGGCCAATTTGGGCCAGTATCGCCACGTACAGCGCCACATCCGCAAAGCCCATCATGGTAGGGCCCGACACGCGAGGGCCAGGGCGCAAGTGCTCATGGCCAATAGTTAGACGCATGGTGGCGCACATCTCTCCAACGCTCTCTATCTTGCCCATGCGCTGGGGAAAGACCTCATCCAGAAAATGCTCGATCTGCTCGACGGTCATGGCGGTCATTGTTGTTCTCCTTGACGTTAACGTAAGTCAGCATAAATAAAAAAGCCCCAAGGCGCGAGCCTTGGGGCTGGGGGCCATTAAGCGATGAGGCTTATTTGGCTTTGTGTACCTGACGCCATGCGTGCAGGAGCGGCTCGGTGTAGCCAGACGGCTGTACGCGACCTTTGAATACCAGGTCAGAGGCGGCTTTGAACGCGGTAGAGCTTTCAAAGTCGGCGCTCATGGCCGTGTAAGTGGGGTCGCCAGCGTTCTGCTCGTCAACTACTTTCGCCATGCGCTTGAGGGTCTCCTCAACGCGGGGCGCATCGACGATGCCATGATGCAGCCAGTTGGCAATGTGCTGGCTGGAGATACGCAACGTGGCGCGGTCTTCCATCAGGCCGACGTTGTGAATATCCGGCACTTTCGAGCAGCCGACGCCGTGTTCCACCCAGCGCACCACGTAACCCAGAATGCCCTGGCAGTTGTTATCCAGCTCTTGCTGAATCTCTTCCTCTGACCAGTTGGCGTTTTCCGCTACCGGCACGGTGAGCAGGTCGTCCAGGAAGTCCGGCTCGCCCTGGGCTTCCAGCTCGCGCTGAACGTCGGCCACGTTTACCTGATGGTAGTGCAGGGCGTGCAGGGTAGCCGCCGTGGGGGAAGGTACCCACGCAGTGTTGGCACCGGCTTTCGGGTGGCCAATCTTCTGCTCCAGCATGTTGTGCATCAGATCCGGCATGGCCCACATGCCTTTACCAATCTGGGCGCGGCCGCGCAGGCCACAGGCCAAACCGACCTGCACGTTGTTTTTCTCGTAGGCGGTGATCCACGCAGCGCTCTTCATATCGCCTTTGCGAACCATCGGGCCTGCTTCCATGGCGGTGTGCATCTCATCGCCGGTGCGGTCCAGGAAGCCGGTGTTGATGAAGACTACGCGTGAGGTCGCTTCGGCAATACACGCCTTGAGGTTCACCGTGGTGCGACGCTCTTCGTCCATGATGCCCATTTTCAGGGTGTCACGGCTCATGCCCAGAATGTCTTCGACGCGGCCAAATAGCTCGTTGGCGAAGGCGACTTCTTTAGGGCCGTGCATCTTCGGCTTGACGATATACACCGAGCCTGCGCGGGAGTTGCGCGGTTGGTCGGCGTCTTTCTTCAGGTCGTGCAGGGCCAGCAGCGAGGTGACTACCGCGTCCAGAATGCCTTCCGGCAGCTCGTTGCCGTTTTCGTCCAGCACCGCAGGCGTGGTCATCAGGTGGCCCACGTTGCGCACGAACATCAGCGAACGACCCGGCAGTGTGACGGTGTTGCCGTCAGTGGTTTGCCAAGTGCGGTCGGCGTGCAGCTTACGGGTGAAGGTTTTGCCGCCTTTTTCGATGTTCTCTTCCAGATCGCCCTTCATCAGGCCGAGCCAGTTGCTGTACACGCCGACCTTGTCTTCGGAGTCTACCGCCGCAACGGAGTCTTCGCAGTCCATGATGGCGGTCAGCGCGGCTTCAACCACGACGTCTTTGACGTGCGCCGGATCTGTCTTGCCGATCGAATGGTTGGCATCGATCTGGATTTCCAGATGCAGACCGTTGTTGGCCAGCAGAATCGATTCGGGGGCGGAAGCATCACCGTTAAAACCAATCAGCTTGCCAGCGTCTTTTAGGCCGGTTTCACGGCCGCCTTCCAGACTGACGACCAAGTGGCCGTCGCGGATGGCGTACTTCACGGCATCCCGGTGAGAGCCAGTGGCCAGCGGGGCGGCACGGTCCAGCACGCCACGGGCGTAAGCGATTACTTTTTCGCCGCGTTTCGGGTTGAAGCTGGTGCCTTTTTCCGCGCCGTCCTCTTCGGAGATGGCATCGGTGCCATACAGCGCGTCATACAGGCTGCCCCAGCGGGCGTTGGCCGCGTTCAGGGCGTAGCGGGCGTTGCTCACCGGTACGACCAGCTGCGGGCCGGCTTGAATCGCCACTTCACGGTCGACGTTAGCGGTGGTGGCTTTTACGCTGGACGGTGCATCGGCCAGGTAGCCGATCTCTTTTAAGAAGCTGCGGTAGGCGGGCATATCACGAACCGGACCGGGGTTTTCCCGGTGCCAAGCGTCCAGCTTCTCTTGCAGCGCGTCGCGCTCTTCAAGCAGTTGGCGGTTTTTCGGGGTCAAATCGTGGAACAGGGCATCGACACCGGCCCAGAAGGCGCTTTCGTCGACGCCGGTGCCCGGCAGAGCCTGCTCGTTGATGAAACGATCTAGGTCGGCTGCCACCTGTAAACGGTGACGCGTGATACGCTCGCTCATGGGGATCTCCTGTGAAGGTGCCCGTGGATTGTTCTAGTGCCACGGTTCGGGTGAAGGGTGATTTATGGAAAATACTTCCACACCTGCGTTGGCATGTAAACAGCGTAGACCCTAAAGCGTTAAAATGCTCGACCAAATGATAAGAGCGGGCGGCACCGCCACTGTTATTTTGTGCTGTTACTCAGTCCATGGAAGTGTGGTGTTCACGGAGAGACGTTAATGCATAATTTCCAACACTTGGAAGGTCTGTTTCGGCAGGCGCAAGGGGAGTCGTCGCTCTCCCGCTTGACGCCAGGCGACGCGCTAACGGACGCTGTGCATGACTACTTTCGCCACTACGGCTTAGAGGCGCTGCTCAACGACGCTAGCGAAGTGCATGCCGGATTTGTCGATACCGGACGGTTCGCGCTGTGGTGCCAAGTGTGGAGCCCACCTGCGCCCACCGGCACCGCGTTCGTGATTCATGGCTATTTCGATCATCTGGGACTGTACCGCCACCTGCTCAGTTGCCTGCTGGCCAAAGGCTGGCGCGTGGTGCTGTGGGATTTGCCCGGCCACGGGCTTTCCAGCGGCCCCCGGGCGGAAATTGAGGACTTCGATGACTACCAGCACTGCTTGGTGCATCTGCAAGAGGCGCTGCAAACCCTCGGCATGGCACCGGAACCGTGGCTGGGCGTTGGCCAAAGCACCGGCGCGGCGATTCTCGCCACCGACGCGCTCACCCGCCGAGAAGCCGCCCATTGGGCCGGTATCGTGCTGCTGGCTCCGCTGGTGCGCCCTTGGCGCTGGAGCCAAGCCAGCTGGCTGCATTTAATCGCCAGCCCCTTTGTCAAAGAGCTGCCGCGCAAGTATCGTCCCAACTCCACCGATGAAGCGTTCACCGCCTTTCTACGCGACCAGGACCCGCTACAGCCCGAGCGCTTGAGCGTGGCCTGGATCACCGCCATGCGCCGTTGGATGCCGCGCCTGTTAGCGCTTGAGCCCAACCCACTGCCCACGCTGATTCTGCAGGGCGAGCAGGACCTCACCGTGGATTGGGAGTGGAACCTGGCCATCCTGGCGGAAAAATTCCCCAACGCGGAGATTCACCGCCACCCGGAGGCGCGCCACCACTTGGTGAACGAAGCCGAGCCGATTCGCCAAGTGCTGTTTGAAGCGCTCGATCGCTTTATCGAGAACGTGCATTAAGCTCCCTTCAATAGCCGATCCAACTGCCGGTAGCCGATGGCTTCGATAAAGTGCGGCTGGGAGGGCTTGGGTTCGCCCTGTAAGTCAGCCAGCGTCAGCGCCACGCGTAGCACGCGGTGGTAGGCGCGGGCGGAGAGCTTGAGCTTTTCCAGCACGCCTGCCAGCCAGGCGCGCTCTTCATCATTAAGGGCGCAGGCGGCTTCCAGCGCTTTACCGCTGAGCTGGCTGTTGAGCGCGCCCCGAGCCATTTGCCGCTCCCGGGCCGCCATCACTCGCTCGCGCACCGCGCTGGAGGGCTCGCCCTGGGTTTGTGCGGTGAGTTGCTCCGGGGGCAGCGCGGGCACTTCCACTTGCAGATCAATACGATCCAACAGCGGGCCAGAGAGGCGTGCCTGATAGCGCTGAATTTGGCTGGCACTGCACTGGCAGCGTTGGCGTGGGTCGCCCAGGTGCCCGCAGGGGCAAGGGTTCATCGCGGCAACGAGCTGAAATTGAGCGGGATATCGGCGCTCATGGCTGGCGCGAGACAGATGAATTTCCCCTGTTTCTAGGGGTTGCCGAAGGACCTCCAGTACGTTGCGGGAGAACTCTGGCAGCTCATCCAAAAACAGCACGCCGTGGTGCGCAAGCGATATTTCACCCGGTTTGGGTTTGGAGCCGCCGCCGACCAGTGCGGCGGCGCTAGCGCTGTGGTGGGGTTGGCGGAAGGGCCGTTGGCCCCAGTCGGCTTCCAGTGGCAAGCCACATACCGAACGCACCGCCGCCACCTCCAGGGCGTCGTCCTCGGAAAGCGGCGGCAGAATGCCGGGCAAGCGGCTGGCGAGCATGGTTTTTCCGGTGCCGGGTGGGCCTGCGAGCAATAGGTTATGGCCTCCTGCAGCAGCGACCTCTAACGCCCGGCGCGCCTGATGCTGGCCGCGCACGTCGGCTAAGTCCGCCACCGGGGCGGTGGATTTAACGGAGGCTGAGAGCTGGTGGGGCTGAATTTTCTCCTGGCCCAGCAAGTGAGCCACCACTTGCCAAAGCGAGTCGGCGGGCAGCACCGGTAAATCGCCCGCCAGAGCGGCTTCATCGGCGCAGGCGCGGGGCACAATCAGCGCTTTGTTGGCGCGGCGGGTCGCCAGCGCAAATGGCAGTACGCCGGGTACCGCCCGCAGCTTGCCATCCAGGGCCAGTTCGCCTGCGCACTCCATGCCTTCCAGCGCATCCACCGGGATTTGGCCGGAGGCGGCGAGGATGCCCAGCGCAATCGGCAAATCAAACCGGCCACCCTCTTTGGGTAGATCCGCCGGGGCGAGGTTGAGGGTAATGCGCTTGGTGTTGGGGAAGTCGAAGCCCGCGTTGATCAAGGCGCTGCGCACCCGCTCGCGGCTCTCCTTTACGGCGGTTTCCGGCAGGCCCACCAGTGTCAGGCCCGGCAAGCCATTTGCCAGGTGTACCTCGACATGCACCGCCGGTGCTTCCAACCCCACGCCCGCCCGCGTGGCCACAATGGCTAGCGTCATCGCCTTTCCTCTGCAGTTGTCACTTACTCCAATGTAGGATAAAGCTACATTAGCTTAAGTGTTTAACCTAACGTAATTAAGAAGGCTTTGGTAGCGATTAAGCAACCGGTTCAAGCAGGGGAGACAGCTTGACGAAGTAATGCGGTTGCATTAACTTTGTGTGCATTACTTTTGCATTACTTTTGCATTACTTTTGCATTGCTATCAAGCGGAGAGCGACAGTGAGCACGCTTATCGAAGACGACTCAACTCTGACGGATCGCTATCAAACGACTGTTCCGGCATCGATTCGCCGGGCGCTAAAGCTGAAGCGCCGTGACCGTATTCATTATACCGTTCGTCCTGATGGTGAAGTGGTGCTTTCCAAGGCGAGTGATGAGGCCAGGCACGACCCTGTGATGGTCAACTTCCTCAATTTTCTAGAGCGCGATCTTCTGGCGCATCCGGAAAATATTCGCCCGGTGACTGCCAGTAGCTTTGCCGAGGCCGAACGGCTTACCGCAGGTATTGAGGTAGACCTCGAAGAGGCGCTGGAAGAGGATGATGACGACGAATGAAGCCTCTGGAGGTTAATGGGTGGACGATTTATGCCCATCCGTTGTTCTTGGAACAAGTCGAAGCACTCACCTTGAAGGTGAGACATCTTCAATCGAAAGATCCTGCCGGTTATCGAAACAAGGCGTCCACCAAGCGTCTAGCAGCGATCATGAAGCTAGCCTTGAATGATATTCCGCAGGATCCATCAGGCACTCAATATCGCCAAGGGAGCACGCTTGGCACAGAGCACACTCATTGGCAACGAGCAACGTTCTACCAGCAGTACCGGCTGTTCTTTCGCTATGATGCTGCGAGCAAAATCATTATTTATGCATGGGTCAATGATGACGCTACAAAACGCGCTTATGGCAGTAAGCATGATGCTTACTCTGTCTTTCAGAAAATGCTCAGCAGTGGCAACCCACCGGATAGTTGGACAGCCTTACAGAAAGCCTCAATGAGCGAAGTGGAACGAACCCATTTACTTTTAGCGGCAGATAACAACGATAACTAAATCATACTAGATCTTTTTGGGGGTTCTTCGTCACTTTATGTGGATTTGGCCTGATCGAACAGGCGGCCCACGCTTTCTATCACCATGTACAGGGCGAATACGGCCAGCAGTATCGCCCCAGTAAACCCGCCCAGCGCGTTGACCTTTCCGGTGCCAAACGAGAACCGGTCACTCGTAGCCTGCTTCCGAGCATAGGCATACGCGAAGGCGGCAATGCCCAGTGCCACTGCGTGAGAACCCATGTGCAACCCATCGGCCAGCAGCGCCATTGATCCGTAGATCACCCCCGCCGTAATTTCCCACACCATCATGGCCAGGGTCAGCCCGACCACAATGAGCGTCCGCGACTCACCGGAGCGTTTATGATTCTGGCCAAACGTGTGATCGTGTTGCCATTGGTCAAGGCGATGGTGATGCATGACGGGCGTACCTAAGGAAAGAAGATCATATTCAGCGTAGGCGCTATCGAGCATTGCGACGCCACCTATCCCCCCAGGGGGGATAGGTGGGATACTAGTGGAGATCAGGTGGGTTCACAACCAAGCGTGTGAGAGTAAGCGCAGCGAACTATAAAGGACGACGCTAATGAGACGGAAACGTCACCGGCGGGGACTGCTGGCTAAAAAAACACAAGAGACGCTAAGATACCCAGAAGCGCGCAACCCGCCAGCACTTTGAGCATGCCCACCTTGAAATGAAAAATCGCGACCATGGCGCCTGCCGCCAGTAACAACGCCAATAGATCAAGAGACGCTAAATTCGGCGCTAAAATACGCGCCCCCATCACGTGCCACTCGCCTACGTCAGCGAAAATAACGTGAACGCCAAACCAGATGGCCAGGTTGAGGATAACCCCGACGACCGCAGCGGTAATGGCGGACAGCGCAGCGCTTAGGGCGCGGTTGTCACGTAGACGCTCCACATAGGGAGCCCCTAAAAATATCCAAAGGAAACAAGGAATGAACGTTACCCATGTGGTCAGCAGTGCGGCGAGCGTTGCCGCCAACATGGGATCAAGGCCTGTGGCGTCACGATAAGCGCCCATAAACCCAACAAACTGGACGACTTGAATTAATGGGCCCGGTGTTGTCTCCGCCATGCCCAGGCCATCCAGCATCTCGCCCGGTGCCAGCCATCCATAGTTTTGCACCGCCTCTTGAGTGACGTAGCCCAATACCGCGTAGGCACCGCCAAAGGTCACCACCGCCATCTTGCTAAAGAAGAATGCGATCTGACTGAACACATTCTCGCTACCGAATAGCGCTAATAGCAGTACCACGGGCGTCAGCCACAATAGGAGTAACGTGCCTGACATGCGTAGCGACCACTGGTGATTGGGGCGTGCATGGGCAGGCAGCCCTTCTCCCAGTAGAGAGTCTCGGTCGCTAAGCACTGACTCGTCGGCATCACCGTGGCCACCGCCCACCTGGAAGGCCGGCATGCCGCGCTTTCCTCCCCAGTACCCCAGAAGGGCCGCGCTCAGAATAATCAGCGGAAACGCCACCTCAAAAAAGAAGATAGCGACAAACGCGGCAGCGGCGATGCCAAGCATTATCTGATTTTTCAGCGCCCGCTTGCCGATACGGACGACAGCGTTAAGTACCACGGCCAGAACCGCCGCTTTTAGGCCAAAGAAGAGTCCCTCAACGGCTCCCACATTGCCTAAGGCGGCATACAGGTAGCTCAGGGCTAGAATGGCGATGAAGCCAGGTAGCACAAAGAGGCTGCCCGCGACTAAACCACCTTTGGTACGATGCATCAGCCAACCGATATAGATAGCCAACTGCTGCGCTTCTGGCCCCGGCAGCATCATGCAATAGTTAAGCGCGTGCAGAAAACGGCGCTCGCCAATCCATTTTTTTTCTTCGACAAGGATGCGATGCATCACCGCTATCTGACCCGCTGGGCCGCCGAAGCTCAATAGTGCGATTCTTAACCAGACCCTAACGGCCTCACGGAACGGGACTTGATGGGTCGACTCAATGTTGGACGGCATGGCACACTCTCTAACGAGTCAGGGTATTATTTTGTAGAATGTATAACAGTAAGGTTATATATGCAACGTAAGAGGCGGTATGGCAGATAACGAACAACACTGGTTAATCCTGATCATGCGCCTCAGTGGGCGGTCGGGCACACCCCGTATGAGGATCTGGCGGGCACTTCGTGGTTTAGGTGCTGCGGTACTCAGAGACGGCGTCTACTTACTGCCTGCTAGCCCCACGCGAAGGGAAGCGCTGGAGCTGCAAGTCGGCGCTATTCGGGAGCTGGGAGGTAACGCGCTGCTGATCGAGGTAGACGATTCAGCCATAGATAGCGTCGAGGTATTGCCTTCGCTCTTTGATCGAACGCCAGATTTTCAGGCCTTACGGGCGGCAGTGGCTGACTGGAAACAGGCATGCCCTCAGTTGGAGGAGCGAGACGCGCAGCGTCAATTGACCCAGTTGCAGCGACGTTTACAAAGCATTGTGGAGATTGATTTTTTTCCAGGATCAGAAAGCGAGCGCGCTATCATGGCCTTGGCAGAAGCGGAGACCGTCTTCAATCGTTGCTTTGTGCCAGATGAGCCCCAGCCGATCCAGGCCGAGATCCCACGGCTTGATCACTCTGCATTTCGTGGAAAACGGTGGGCCACGCGCCGTCGCCCTTGGGTGGATAGGCTAGCATCGGCTTGGTTGATCAAGCGCTTTATTGATCCTGAGGCTCGCTTCGTGTGGCTAGAACATCCAAGCCAGTGCCCGCCAGACGCGCTGGGGTTTGATTATGATGGAGCCTATTTCACCCATATTGATGACAAGGTGACGTTTGAAGTGCTGCTCGCGAGTTTTAGCCTTGAGACGCAGGCAGGCTTGAGCAGAATTGCGGAGCTAGTACACTACTTGGACGTGGGGGGCACCCCTGTACCAGAGGCCGTGGGGTTAAAACTTATGCTGGCCGGGGCTAAAGAGCGCTGTGACGACGATGATGCCCTGCTGCAACATACCGATATGTTGTTTGATGACCTTTACCAAGCATATTTGGCGGGAGACCCAGGCCGGGAGTGAGTATGCGCTAATAGTGAAAAGGCCGGGTTTACCCCAGCCTTTTGCTAGCGACCCTTATGGCTCGAAGGGTTCCAGGCTAATTAATCGCGGATCAGGGGACGTGCTGAAGCCGTCTTCAAAGGTAAACCAGCTAACGCTATGAATCGCTGTAGGCCTACCAGTGTCAGGCCCGGCAAGCCATTCGCCAGATGTACTTCGACATGCACCGCCGGTGCTTCCAACCCCACGCCCGCCCGCGTGGCCACAATCGCTAATGTCATGGCGCTCCCTCGAGTTATTGTCAAATCTGGTGTATGAGCATCAGGCGGCGTCTCTGCCGGATTGATCATCCACCCGTTCTCCATCCCGAAACTGAACGTTATTCACGACCAGCTTCAGTTGGTTAAACCCCTTGATCCGCTTCCAGCGTTT